>JAEUQP010000196.1 GCA_016789645.1 Acidobacteriota bacterium
GGAATAACTGCGATGCGATTCGATCAACGTTTGCGCCGCAATCGCGGTAGGAATTTCGCGGAACGTGGGATCGCCTGTTTTGTTGGAATGATCGAAGCCCTGTTGGTCAGGAGTTCGCAAGCCAGCGGTTGTCACCAGCGCCACCCGCGATTGGCTGAGCGGCTTGCTCAGTTTCGCGCACAAACCCGGCTCAATCGCGTATCGCGAAAATGGATAGCCTTTTAGAAACAGTCTGACGTGCAGACTCAGGTCGCTGTAAGTTGCCATGAAGTTTTGATGAATGCGGCGGAATTGCCGCGCGGATTGTACGCGATACGCCGGTCAGTCCAAATGCTTGCAAGCCAACAGGGTTCAACATAAGCTGCGCCGGGTGCCCCAATGCTTTCGGTTGTTGAGGCGGTTGTCGTTATGAGCAAAGCAATTCTGACAGCAATTTTGATTTCAGCCATCGTCGTATGGCCGCTGCAACATGGGCAAACCCAGCAGGAACCAGTCGCTGCCACACCAGCATCAGCCGATCGAATCCTGATTGACGCGTATGACGCCGCGCACGTCAATGGGCTGGTTTTCATTTCAGGACAACAAAACGCGTTGGAGCAAAATTGCTTTGGCGTGCGATTCATCGTTTCGCGGTCGGGGAAGGCAGAAACCAGCCCGCGCAAATTCGATCTCGGCCAGCACGCGCCGGACGGGACGTTTGCCAGTGTCAGTTGGCAACCGGAATTCGATCCAAAAACGACCATCACCTTGCGTTGGAGTCGTGCCGGAAAACAACTTGTCGTTGGACAAGTGAGCGTTTCGGACAACATACGGTTGACGGTGGAAACCTATCGTCCGTGGGGAGACGCGCGCGACGGATTGACCTGGTCGGCGTATCACGAACAATCCGATCGCCGAACGATTCTCGGCGAACAGGTTCACAACCAGAAAACCAAAGCGCCGCTCAATCGTTTTTTGCTGCGAACGGAACGCGCCGATCTGACGAAATCCGCCGAAGCCGAGTCAGGAACCAACAACGGGCAATCTGAAATCACCGACGTCGCGCGCGGCAATCTGATGTTTGATCTAAGCCCCTCTGCACCGCTGGGATTTGTCGCCACCGTCGGCGAAGACTTTGACACAATGGGGCGCGAAGCCGACAAGTTGTTCAACAATCCAATTGCCGAAACTCTGGACAAGGCGGAAAAAAGCTACGCTGCGATTGGAGCCGCGACCGGCGGCATGCTCGGCAAAAGTTTTGATGCCATCGCCCGCGCGACCATGTGGAATCGGTTTTATTCGTTCAACCAACGCTATGAATACGTCACGCTGCACAGACATTCCGGCGCGGGATTGCGCGGCGATGCACTGGGATGGGATTCGCTGTTGATGTCGGTGTTGACCGGTTTGACCGATGGCGAAAGCGCGACGGCGAGTTTGCGCATTTTGCTTTCTGGCCAAACGCCTGATGGGCGCGTTCCGCTGCGACGATACTGGCAAACCGAACCGCAGGGCGAACCGCCCGTGCTGGCCGGGCGCTCGATGCCTCCGCTGGGAGCGTTGGCGGCGTTGAAAGTCTATTTGGCCACGCAGGATTTGTCCTTTCTGGCGTGGGCGTATCCGCGATTGCAACAGTGGAATGATTGGTGGCACGCCAACCGTGGCGATGGCAGACGATGGCGCGACGGCAATCGCGACGGGCTGTTGGAACATGGATTCGACCCCGAACTGGAATTCGGCGAACTCAACTTTCGTTCGTTGACCAATGCCAACAAACGGCAACTGGCCTTGTCCGAGGCTGTCTTGCCCACTGCCGACACTCGTTTCAACGATCTGGCGCACACGTCGGAGCTTTCGCCGGTGGCATTGAATGCGCTGTACGCGCTCGACACCGAATTGATGATCATGATTTCACGCGAAATCGGACTGACCGGTGAAACAGATCGTTGGCAACGGCGGCTGGACGAAATCAAAGGACTGATCAACGACCATCTGTGGAGCGAAGAAGACGGTTTGTATCTGGATCGGCATTGGGAAGGAAAGTTTTCCTCTCGTCGTGCGCCGGATTTGTTGTTGCCGTTGGCGGCTGGAATCCCCGATGCGCCGCGCGCCAAACTGATGCTGGAATCGTTGCGCGATTGGAAACAGCAGCTTGCCGAACTCAGCGCCGAACAACCGGCGATCAGTTATCTGGTCTATGTCGGATTGAAACGGTATGGGTTTTACGCCGAGGCGATGGAACTGGCGCGCCACAATTTGAAACTGGCGAACGCTCCCTCGTCGCGTTCCGATTTGAACGTTCGGCAACCATCGCTTGCGCCGTTGTTGTATCTGCCCGCCATCGAAGAAGTGTTGGCCACTGATCCGTGGTTCGGATTGACTTTTGGCAACCAGAACGCGATCGAAGACGCGCGCGTCGAGCGCGTAAAAATCGCCGGATCGAGTTTGGACATCATTCTCGGTTCCAAACGCACCATCATCCGGCGCGACGGCAACGTCGAAATCGAATTTGAAGCGCCGGTTCAATTGCGCGGATATCGCAGCAACGACCGCATTCTGGGTTGCATGGTGGAAACCAAAACCGAAGTCCGCGTGCAAATTCCCGGAGCCGAAGGAAAGAAAATCACGGCTTCTGTGGACGACAAAGTGCTGGGCAGCACGTCGCCCGGTGCAGCCGCCAGCTTCAAGATCAAAGAAGGCATTCACAAATTGCTGGTCGTCAAATGACGGATTGCTGGAACTGAATCATCCGCATTTCGGCGGGATCACAGGCATCAGGTACATCGCCGAAGCGGCGAAGGACAAACGGTGCAGATTTCGTCCGCCGCTGAAGGCATTGGGCAGCGCTTCTTTTTCCGTGTTCAGCACGATCATCGAACCCAGCATTGCCACGCCTTCCTGTGCAGTCAGCTTCATCCAACCCGAATGACCGCTTGGCACGAATTGCGGAAAACGCGGCGTCGTGCGCGGAAAGGTTCCATTCAGAAATTGTCGAAACTGACAGCCACCGGTGGAGACAAAACTCAGAACGTGTTCCGTATCGTCAAACAGCAAGCCGCTGAAATCGCCGATTCGATCTACGCTTTCAAACAAATCTCCGCCGATTCGATTCAATATCAACAGCGTCGAATTGTTATCGGCAAAGCTCGGCAAATGACTGACGACCAACACGCGCGGTATCAGGTTGTATTTGAAACCGTCAAACAACAGGTTTGCCGACAAACTGGTGTCGTTGCAATCGCAAGGCACTTTGTCCACTGCGGCAATTGCTTCAGCCCCCAGATTCGCCGCGTGACCGCTGGCCAGATGAATGTATTCGTCGCCGATCAGGAAATTGAAATTGATCGGGCATCCGGTCAGATCGTCCACCGCCACGACGATCAAAAATCCTGTCACGTCGGGATCAACATCCGAAATCAGAAAGCTGGTGGTCTGATTGCCGGTCAAACACAGAAAATTGTCGCTGACGCTGCACGTGTCGCCCGACACAAAAAATTGATGCAGCGTGACGCCTTTGTCCGCCGTGTTGGTGATGTTAATCAGCGTGTTTTCCAAATCCGGGTCCGTAGCGGAAGAACTGTATAAATTGAAAACCAGAATGGAGCCTGCTCTGGTTGAATTGATGGGCGACGAAGGCGGATAGATTGGTTCGAACGGCGGAGCATACAAACAGGTTGAGATATAGGAATCGCAATCGGTTTTCGTTGTCGTGGTTTCGTTTCGGTTGTCGTTGTTGGCATCGAAATACACGTTCTGTTCGATGCAAAAATTGACGACGGATTTTTTGGTGCCCAGCACGACAATGCTGTAAGTAATGACGATTTCTTCGCCGACTTCGACATCGCCGTTCCATTGCACGGTGCTGTCGCCGGGCAATTCGCTGACGCGGCAACGCCCTTTGCTGGCGACACATGAACCGATGACCGCAGTGATTTCCGGCGACATTCTGGCCAAAAACTCTGCGCCGGAATTGTCGTTCTGTTTGGTGACGCCGGAATTTTTCAGGATGGTTTCGACGGTGTAACTGCTGCTGCACTGAAAATCGCTGGTGATGGTCGTCACGGTATCGTGCGCGTCAAAAAACGCTCCGGCGACGACGCGGATTTCCGTCAGCGACGTGTTGTTCTCGGTGTTCGGGTCAAAAGTGTCGGCGTTGGCAACGGCTCGATTGATGTATTGACCTGCCACGTCCGGCGCTTGCGCTGTGATGGTGAACGACACCGATTGGCCCGGCTGCAAGGTTGCAATCGGCGCGAATTGGACATTGTTGCCGATGACGCGTTCCCCAATGATGTTGGTGAAGCCTTCGGGAATGGCATTGGTGACGATGATATTCGTTGCCGGGGCGGAGCCAAAATTCAATACTTCAATCACGAACGAAACCAATCCTCGCGGCTGCACGGATGCGACTGATGCTTGTGTCGAAATAATGATGTCGGTTTTGGGTTGGATCAGGCCGCTGCACGGTTTCAGCGGCGAAGCGCTGTTGCGCGGAACAGGCGGCGATGTTGTGAAATCGGCGTTGTTGTTGCGCGTGTCGGTGCACCCATCGCCCTTTCGGTAAATGGCGAAAGCATTGCCCGCTGATGGCGCAGCCGCATTGCCGCGAAAGCAGGTCGCCGGATTACCGTAACCGACATAATCCACGATACCGATTTGGGAAAGACTGGATGGACAGAGAGTGTTTGGCGCGTTTTCCAGCGGTAAGGTTTTGTTGACCAGCACGACTTTTCCGGCGGAAGCATCCATGCCAATTGTTCCGAAGGCATCCGGCGCGGGCAGGTTTCGTGAACCGGTTGCGCCCAGCGAAAGCTGAATCAGATAAAACTGCCCCGGAGCGATGGAACCGCTCAGATCGAGTTTTTGCCAGGCTCCGCTGGTCGCCGGTGCATACTGCAACGACCAACCCGCCAAACTGATGGTTGCCGATCCGCGATTGAACAATTCGACAAAATCGTGCCTGAACGCATTGGGGCTGCTGCCGCCTCCGCCGTAAATCTGGCTGATGACAATTTGGGGAGAAACGTTTGTGGAAAGCTGGGTCGTTGCCGAAGATGGTTTGAACAGATCGATCAGCCAAACCAGCGCCAGCAAGGCGCAAACCGTCGCGCCGACGCGCAGACCCATCGAGCGGCAACATTGAAAACGAATCGTGAGGGGCGGCGTTTTCATCAAAAACTTGGCAAACAACTTCGTGAGGGAGTGGGTTCGCTGGATCAATTCTTCGGGAAAATAGGTCGCCGACAAGTCAGCGCGCGCTTTCCGTTGTCGTCGCAAACAAGGTTTCAGGATCGCAATTCACCAGAGTCGCCACGATCCAATCGGCGTTGGTCAGTTCCTCTGCCCGGTAACTGTTGGTCACGGCCAGACACCACATCCCGGCTTGTTTGGCGGCTGCAATGCCGGCGATGGAATCTTCAATTACCAGACATTCATCGGGGAGAATTGGGTCGTTGCGCAACGCATTCAGCGCCGCCAGCGCCAACTCATAACCTTCGGGATCGGGTTTGCAGGCGGTCACGTCTTCTGAGGCGATGATGGCGCGGAAACAGTCACGGATTTTGCCTCGCCGCAACACGATTTCGATTTCTTCACGCAACGCGCCGGAGGCAATCGCCAGCAGAAATTTCGCGGCCAGCGTTTGCACCAGTTCGACCGCGCCGGGAAAGAGCAGAAATCGTTCTTCGATGGTTTGGCGGTAATATCCGGCTTTGCGTTCGATCAATTCGGCAATGACGGCGGCATCGTTGGCCAGTTCGGCGCGACCGGCGTCAGCGAGCGCGGCGGTAAAACATCCACGATCGTCATAACCCAGATATTTGGCGTGATAATCTTCGTCGCTGAGCGCAATGCCTTCTTCGCCCAGCACGCGACGAAACAATTCCAGATGCAGCGGTTCGTCATCAACGATCACACCGTTGAAATCAAAGATAATTGCTTTGAGCATGTTTATCGGTTGCCCGGATCAGTACCGCGCGCGGTAACCAGCGGGTTCCTTGTTCCTTCGGTAAATTTGATAAATGAGGTTTGATGGTCGAAAATCCGTTCGCACTTGGATTGACCGTTCGTCAATCCGCATTCTGCAATTCGCAATAAAGTTTATGCAACTGGCTCGCGTCAAAGGAAACGTCGTAGCGACCATCAAAAACTCTACGCTGCAAGGCCGCAAGCTGATGGTCATTCAACCGCTCGACGGCAATCTGAAAGCTTCCGGCAAACCGCTGGTCGCCGTGGATTCCGTTGGCGCAGGCGCGGGCGAACTGGTGTTCTGGTGTCGCGGCAAAGAGGCCAGCTTTCCCTTCGAAGGCAGCGAAGTCCCGACCGATTGCACCATCATCGGCATTGTGGATTCCGAAGCTCACGTCAAAGTAATTGGAGGCAAGGCATGATTCTGGGGCGCGTGTTGGGGAACGTGGTGGCGACGCAAAAGAACGCTCGATACGGCGAAGCGCGCATCATGCTCGTCCAGCCGGTGAACCCGGACGGCACTCCGCGCGGAGCTTCTGTGCTGGCGCTGGATTCGGTGGACGCAGGCGAAGGCGATCTGGTCATCGTCGTTCAGGAAGGCTGGTCGGCTTCAACGGCTTCCACAGGCGAAGCCGGAGCCGCCATTGATTCTGCCATCGTCGGCGTTGTGGACTTCATCGAAAATCATAGTTAGGAAAATTCGCGTGAACGAAACCGATCTGAGAACTCAAATTCGTGAAGCCGTCCGCCAGGCTCTGAACGATGCTGGCGTCGCCGCTTCGCCAGACAGCGGCAAACCGTCAGCAAAGGAATATTTTGCGCCGTGGACAGGCATCAGTTACGAAGCGCATCCCAGCCAACAAAAACTCAACATTGCCGAAGCTTCCCAACAAATCGCCGCTCAGCTTGGCAATTTGCTGGAATTCACCTCTGCTCAAGGCTGCACCATCGAAAAAAACAAACCCTGCGACCAGTGCGGCATGTGCCGCAGTTTGGGATTCTGAAATTAGACGACACGCCGCTTCAATGATTTCTAGCGTTGCTGAGTAGCTGTCAGTGAACAGAAATCTTTACATTCAGGACAAAAACTATGAATCAAAAACTCAGCTTCATTGCATTTTTGGTTCTCACTTTTACGGCAGTTGCCCAAGCTCAAACCGAGCCGACGGCTTCGATCAGCGGACGTGTGACGATAAGCGGCGCTCCTGCGCGCGGCGTAAAAGTGTCTCTGGTTCCGGGGCCTTATGGCAGCTCGGACACTCCCGGTCGCCAAAGCGTACGCGCCGACGACGAAGGCCGCTACGAATTCACCGGATTGGCCGCCGGACGGTACGGAGTTCTGGCGGCTTCGTACGTCAACGTCAGCGATGAGTTTTGGAATTCGGAAATCAAACCGTTCAAACTTTGCACTGTGGCAGCGGGTGAAAAGCTGGAACATCAAGACATTCGTCTTGGGCGTGGCGGAGTCATCACCGGGCGCGTCAGCGATGCCAACGACAAACCGGTGATTTTGGAGCGGGTGCAACTCAGCGTCATTGATCGCAACGGCAAACGCCAGTCGTTTCCGAATTTCATCAACGACGAAATGGGCATGACTGATGATCGAGGTGTGTATCGTTATTTCGGTTTGCCTGCCGGACGGTATCTGGTCAGCGTAGGCAAAGACGCAGGAGACGGCACGGCTTCGGAACGGTCGCGCGGTTTTTATCGGCGAATGTATTACCCCGGCGTCACCGAAGCCGAACGCGCGCAACTTGTCGAAGTCAAAACAGGCAGCGAAGCCGACGGCATTGATTTCAAACTGGCTCCGGCGGAAAAAACCTTTACCGTGTCTGGTCGGGCGATTGATCCTGACGGCCAGCCTGCGCCGGGCGCGTACATTGACTTCAACATTTTCGACACCGCAGCCAATCGCTGGCGCAAATGGTCGCTCGGTGTGCCAGCCAATGCCAGCGGCGAATTTCAATTCTCCGGCCTGCTGCC
>JAEUQP010000217.1 GCA_016789645.1 Acidobacteriota bacterium
TGCTGCACACCTTGCTGAAACTCGATTCTAATTGATGCGATGAACGAATTTGACGCGATCATTCTTGGTGGAGGCCCGGCGGGAATCAGTTCCTTGCTTTGGGCGAACTCGCTCGGGGTGCGCGCCGTGTTGTTGGAACCGGCGGCGGAACTCGGCGGGCAATTGCTGCACATGGTTCATCGCGTGATTGATTATCCGGGCTTGATGGCCAACAACGGACGGCATTTGCGTGACGAATTTGAAATGCAGTTGCGTGAGTTGAAACTGGATTACCGGCTCGGTTGTCGGCTGGAGGACATCAATCTTGACCAGCGAACATTGCGCTGCAATGGCGAGTTGCTGACGGCGAAAGCCATCATTCTGGCGACGGGAGCGCGTAAACGCCGTTTGGGCATTCCCGGCGAAGATCGTTTTGCCATCAGCGGCGGCGTCAGCTTTTCAGCGACCCGCGATCACGGTTTGTACGCCGGAAAAAACGTTTGCGTCATCGGCGGAGGTGATTCGGCTGTTGAAAATAGTTTGATCCTGTCTCGCGTCTGCCCGCACGTCACCTTGATTCATCGGTCGGATCGATTTCGCGCGCGCGCCGAATGGCTGCGCGAAGCCCGGCAAACAGCAAAAATCACGTTCCTAACTGGCGTTCAGCCAATTGCCATCGAAGGCGGGCAAACCGTCGAACGATTGATTGTCGAAGAAATTCATTCCGGCAAGTTGCAGACAATTGAAACCGAAGGCGTGTTCGTTCGCGTCGGAATCGCGCCGAACACCGAAGCCTTTCGCGGGCAGATTGCACTGGATGAGGCGGGATACATCGTTGCCGATCAACGACAACGAACTTCGGCGGATTGGGTGTACGCGGCGGGCGATGTTTGCAATCCGGTTTGTCTGAGCGTGGCGACCGCTGTCGGCCATGGAGCGATTGCCGCCAAAGATATTGCTGAAAAGGGGCGTGAGTCAGATTGAGAAGATTGTGCGATTGGGATTGATCTTAACCGCAGAGGCGCGGAGAACGCAGAGGAAGCGCAGAGGCACTGCTGAGTCTCTCTGCGCTTCCTCTGCGGTGAAAAGAATTTTTTAGGGAGCGACAGCCATAGGCTTTTCGACAAACAGCGGATCCACATATTTTTTCAGCCAGGAATGAAAATTCACGCTGCTGAAATTGATCGCCGAAGCGCCGGAATTGCTGCTAACAGAAATGACGTTGACCTGAACGGCTCCGCTGGGAGGGCGACGACTTTGGCGATAAGCAGTCAATTTCACCGGTAAAAACTCTGCTGCGCCTTCGGGCTTCATTTCGATTTCGTATCCATCCGGCAGAAAGCGTTCCTGCGTGTCGCTGTAACCGGCGGCGTTCGGCAACATCTTCAAACCATTGGCAATCACTGCGCGGTCAGAAATCACCACCGGAGCTTTCGATTCTTTGCCCAAGGGCGTGAAGCGCAATTCGACAATCTGTTCCGGGTGAATGCGATGGCGCAACGCCGAAACTATCGGCCAATTAAAAAACGCCGTTCCGGCAATCCAGGCCAGCAACGCCACGGCGACAAACAGCTTCGGGCGCATCGTTCCTTCCGCGTCGGCGCGAGCCGCTCGCAATTGCCAGACGGCAAATCCAACAACCAGCAACAGCGCAAACACGCTGACGGCCATCGCCAGCAAGTAATTGTTCAGAATTTGTGAAGTCGTCGGAAACATCGTTCGCTCCTTGTTCAAGAAAGTTCCTTCAGCACATCGTTCATCGTGGCAACCAGAAAGTCGGCGTTGGTTTCGTC
>JAEUQP010000265.1 GCA_016789645.1 Acidobacteriota bacterium
CGAGCGGAAATGAACGGGCGCCCATGCCAGTTGCCTTGAGCATCCCGAAAACGCAAGGTAGACGGTGGAGCCATCGGGTCGCGGCGCGATTGCGACCGGTAATCGTAAGTCGCCAGCAGATCGGCAAAGATGGCAATCAAGCAGAAGGACGCGAGAATCAGAGCGCCGACAATCAGCGAGCTTCGTCCACGTAAGGGGCGGGAAAGTGACACCGACGCCAATTGTTGAAGCGGCCATTTCATGCGGCCTGATTCTCCGGGCGCAATCGCGGATCGTTCCAACGCAGCAACACATCCGCCAGCAGATTCCCAAACAAAACCGCCGCCGAGGTGATCAAGACAATTCCCATCAACAAGGTGACATCACGGCTTTGCACGGCAATCACGCTCAATTGTCCCAAGCCGGGCCAGTTCAAAACCTGTTCGACGACGACGGAACCGCTCATCAATCCGCCAAGCGAAGAGCCGAACGTGGTGATCAGCGGATTGAGCGCCGGACGCAACGCGTGTCGAATCAGAATCAACCGCTCCGAGACACCTTTGGCACGCGCGACTTGCACATAATCTTCGTTGAGCGTTGCCGACACGGCAGTGCGAGTTTGCGCCAGCAACAGCGCAATCAACGGCACAGACAAAATGAGCGCAGGGGGCAACAGACGAAGAATCCACACTCCCGCGCTGGAAACGGTTTGCCAATCAGGAGTGATTGTTCCGCCGATCAACGATGTGCGCGCTAACAAGGAAAGCGCCAGAATCGCCAACACCAATCGGGGAGTGGAAGACGCCAGCAAAATGCTCAGGTCGCAGAACCGATCTGCCAGTGAACCGGGTTGTCGTGCGGCGGCCAATCCCAACGTGAAGGCGACCACCAACGCAATGCTCATTGCGACCGTCGCCAGCGCAATCGTGTTCCAGAGTCGTGGCCGAATGATGTTCCACACCGGCAACTGGAAATAGATGGACTGTCCCCAATTTCCACGAGCCAGTTCGCCCAGCCACATCGCATAACGAACCGGCAACGGGCGATCCAAACCGTACATGCGCCGCAATGTTTCCAGAGTTTGTTCAGAAGTGTGCGGATTGGTTTGCAAGGCACTCATTGCATCGCCTCCCGCAGAGGCCAGCAATACAAACACCAGAAACGAGATCAGCAGTAGGATTAAAGCGCTTTGGGCAATTCTGTAAAAAATCAGCTTCAACATGATCGGTTCGAGTGTTAAGCTCCGGCTCGCTTGGGGCAAACTTGGGTTGTGTTTGACCAATGCAGCAATGGGTAATTGAGCATTACTTAGTTCCCAATCACAAAGACTCAGTTGCTAATAGCACCTCTCGTCAGATTGCGACAAGCGATGTTGTCGTTCTTAAGGTGGCTGCCAGCAACTTATCTTAGGCGTCTCCCCGACTTAAATATCAGGTCTTTGAGTTCGAGTGAGGGCGTCAGTGTGCAAACAACCATGAAAAAGACTCTCTTGCCTGGTTTCACCCTGTTTGTTTTTCTGGCCATTTTTTTCAATACATCCGGGTGCCGTTCCCAAAAACCTCCCGCCGAGTCCCGGCAACGTGACGGACGTGAGAAAGTGATTGGCAATCGCGGCGGTAAACTCATCTATCGCCTGGCAGCACCGCCGCAGACGTACAATTACCTGAAAGCCTCCGACGAGGCATCGTTGATTGTCGCGTTTTACCTGATGGGCGGACGACTGATTGAATTTGATCACGATACCCAGACCTATGTTCCTGCTCTGGCTGAATCGTGGACTCGTTCCGCAGACGGAGCCAGCATCGAACTGACGTTGCGCGACGGGATCAAATTTTCCGACGGCCATCCAATCACAGCCGCAGATGTCAGCTTCACCATGCAAGCTTTGTATGACGAACGCACCGCGTCTCCGATTTTCCGCGATGCGATGCTGATTGGCGCGCGGCAGATCGAAGTCGCCGAACTGGATTCCCGGCGGTTGCGATTGACCTTTCCCGAGTCTGTCGCCGTGCCGGAAAATTACCTGTCGAATGTGGCCGTGTTGCCAAAACATGTGTTGCAAACCGAATTCAACCGCGCAGGGTTGCGCGACGCCTACAGTCTGACAGCGGATCCGCAAACCGTCGTCACTGCCGGAGCGTTTGCCGCTCAGGCTGCTTTGCCCGGAGAGCGTGTGACGCTCAAACGCAATCCGCATTACTGGAAAAAAGACGCCGTCAAAAATTCGTTGCCGTATCTGGATCAAGTGATCGTCGAAGTGATCAGCGACGCCAACAACGCCATCACGCGATTGCGACAAGGGGCGCTGGATTTGTTTGATCGAGTGCGCGCGTCAGATTACGTCGCATTGCGTTCCAAGGTTG
Organism: Acidobacteriota bacterium; assembly: GCA_016789645.1. GTDB lineage: Bacteria > Acidobacteriota > Blastocatellia > RBC074 > RBC074 > RBC074. Next base: position 2,343 of record JAEUQP010000265.1, read on the forward strand.
AAATTGCGCGAGCGTTCGATCTGGGGCCGGGGTTGAACACTGATCATTTGTGGTTCAACCTGAACGAAGTTGGACCCAAAGGCAAAGCGGTGGTCAGTCCGGTCAAACGTGCCTGGTTTCATGACCTGCGCTTTCGCGGGGCTGTGTCGTTGGCGATTGATCGTCCGACGCTGGCCTCGATTACATTGCAGGGATTGGCGACTCCGCTGGCCGGATTCATTTCGCCCGGCAACCGCGCCTGGGCGTTGCCATTGCCTGCGATTGCATATGACCTGGAAAAAGCGCGAACCCTGTTGCGTGAAGCCGGGTTCGTCGCGCAGGGAAACCCGGAGCAACCGGAATTGCGAGACGCCAACGGTAACCGCGTCGAAGTGACGCTGATTGTTCCGTCAGAAAGTCAGGCGCGCGTGCAAATCGCGACGGTCATTCAGGAAGACCTGGCCAGATTGGGCATCAAGTTGCAGGTCGTACCGCTCGAATTCGGCGAGTTCCAACGACGCACAACGCAAACGTTTGAATACGAGGCTGCGCTGCTGGGCGCTTCTGCCAGCGAACCTGATCCGTCCACTTATGCCAACTTTTTGCGCAGCAGCAGTCCCACGCACCAATGGCATCCGAAACAACCGCAGCCGGCGACGGATTGGGAAGCACGCATTGATGAATTGCTCGCCGTGCAAGCACGTGAATCCAATCCGGAACGCCGTCGGGAAACTTTCAACGAGGTGCAGCGGATTCTGGCTGAACAATTGCCCGTCATTCCCATCGTGGCTCGGCATTCAGCATCTGTGGTCAACCGGCGGGTCAGGAATTATCGCCCCAGCGTGATGATGCCGTATTCGCTCTGGAATGCGGAAGAACTGTTCGTTGACCAGCCGTAACACATCGCCATCACCGTGAATAAACGGCTTCCACGACTGCCGCGTGCGCGTTGAGCATTCCCGCGCCGACTTCGTAATTGGAATTGGAAGGCATGGGCGTTGCCGTGCGCTGCAACATGTCGCGAATTTGCGCGGGCGTCAGCAGCGGATTGGCTTCCAGCATCAGCGCGATGGTTCCCGTTACTTGCGGCGCGGAAAAGCTGGTGCCGCTGCCCACCGTATACGACAACAAATCCCAGACGGACAGGCGCGATAAATCACCGCCCAATCCCAGATTCAACAAGCCAGTCAAGCTGACGCTGGAAGCGCGCAAACTGACGATGTTTACGCCCGGAGCAACCAGCGTTGGGCCAGGACCGGAAAACGATCCGCGCGAAGAAAAATTCGCCAGGCGTCCAAGTTCATCCGTGGCTCCGACGCTGATGACCCACGGAGCCTGCGCATACGGATTGAGCGTGTTGGCAGCGGGGCCTGTGTTGCCAGCGGAAAACACCACGCTGACGCCACGTTCCGTCAGGAGTTTGGTGGCGACATTGATCGGATCGTGCGGGTTGTAAGTCGTATTTCCCGAAAAGCTGCAATTGACGGCGCGCACGCCCAGTCCGGGACCTTTCCACAACAGATAATCCAGACCTTCCAACACAAACAGCAGCGTGGCATCGCCTGCGCCCAAGCCGACCAGACGAGCGTTCGGCGCAACTCCCGTGAATCTTCCGCTCGAACGCGCGCCTCTGCCGGCAATGATGCCGCCCACAAATGTGCCGTGCCCGGAAATCAAATC
>JAEUQP010000457.1 GCA_016789645.1 Acidobacteriota bacterium
TCTGCGCTTTTCCCCACAATGACAAACTGGTGCGACTGATGGCCGCTTCGGAATAATCCGGTCCAGCCAGCACGAACAGATGATGCGCGCTTTCGCCGATGACTTCGCCGCACGCGCCCAAGTTGCGAGCCAGAACCGCCAACGGCGGAGGCGTCACGCCGCAGGACATTTCCAATGCCATTGCCGCCGCAATCGTATGTGCGACGCTGGACGTTCCGCGCGCGCGACTGGCCAGATGAACCGCGTCCGAAGGTTCGCGTCCCTGCGTCAGCAACTCATAACCGCAGAACTGCGCGTTTTCGATTCGTGCATCCAGTACGCGGCGCTGTTCAAAATCAATCACCGCATGAACCGACAGATTGCCCGCCACGCGCGTGACCGGAGAGACATTGAAATCCCGGACGTGCTGGTTGTCGGCGAGCTTTTCCAGCGCCTTTTCGCGGTTAAGCGCCCGCTGGATTCGCGGGTCGCCTTCCACGCTGAACGGCGCAAGAGCGTCTTCATCGCGCAGATGTGCGCGTCCATACGCGTCGAATTCGATTGGCAGACTTCTGAATGTCACAGGCAAAGAGTAAGAAAAACGTGTTGAACGCCTGAACGCCTGTGTGAGGGTAGGCTGCGCTCAAAAGAATGTGCCGCTGCGTTAAGAACGCCGTTCGTCGCTAACATCGTGAAATCATTTGGGGCTTTATTGGGGCGTAACTAAAAGGCATCACGATGTTTGCTCAAAACGCCGGATCGGGTCTGGCCAACGCCATGTACTGATCCACGAAATCGCGCTCAGTGCATCCGATACAGCTTCCGCCGACGCGGGCGCATCCACCAAATCCGCGCAACCAACCGGTGACAGGAACCGGGCATTTGATTGCCGGACGATTCGACAGATCAAAACCAACTGCCGGGGGATATTCGACTCGCGGAGGCAACGGGTACGTCTCGTGGTTGTATAACCATCGAGGACGGCGTTCTTCATCCAGGTCCAGGGGCACCAATTGAGCCAGATGAAGGAAGACGTAAGTCAGAGTTTCAAGAAAACCTTCGCCGGTGGGGGCACATCCCGGCACATTGATAATCGGCAATCCGCCGCGGCTGCGATAATCGCGGCCCAGATAATCTTCCAATCCACGCGCGCCAATCGGACTGCCATCCGCCGCCATCACCCCTCCCCACGAAGCACAGCTTCCCATGGCAATCACGGCTTCCGCTTGCGGAGCCAGCCGATCCACCCAGTCAGCAGTGGTAATCGGTCGGCCATTCGTCGAAGTTCCCAATCGCGAAAAACTGCCCGAACCAGCCAGCCGTTCGTTGGCAATCGCGCCTTCCAGCACCAACACATACGGTGACAATTGCCCGGCAGCAGCGCGTTCCAAACTGGCGCGAAACGCATCCCCGTTTTCCATCGCCAATTCCGGATGCACCAAAATCACACGTGGCGCGTCCGGCACATTGCCCAAAATCAAATCTTCAATGCCGGGTTCCGACGCGCCAAGCATGGCCATCGTACATCCGCCATTGCATCCAGCTCCCGACAGCCAGATCAGATACACCGCTTCGAGCGAGGACACTTCGCTCTGCATAGGCAGCACCTCTTTCGCGCAAAAAAACTTCCGAACTCAACCTCGAAAAAAGAACCTTTTGAAAGTCTCTTCTTCAGAGCATTTGCTAATTGTGATCGGCCATTTTGATGAACCGATAATCGTGAACTAGTGGTAATCCCGCTTTAAGTTGGCGCGGATTATAAGCATGCGCCCAAGCTGACGCAACCGATTCAACAGCAACGCTACATTAGAAAGGCGTGGACTGACAGCCGCTTACGGCGTCTGAGTTAATCTTCCATCTCGACTTCGGTCAGATCATGGCTTTGTTTCGGAGTCCGGCTCAGAATCAGCCAGGCCGTCGGCACCACCACCATGACCATTCCCAACAACGAAAGCGCATTCACGGCGTGATTCCAAAACAGAACGTCGAACACCAGCCCAAACAGAATCTGGGACAACGCGACAACGGAAATCTGCGTGGCCTGCCCTTTGGCAAACGCCATCGTCATGCCGATTTGCCCGGCAACGCCCCACACCCCCACCAACACCAACAACAGCAACGTGGTCTTGTCCGTCAATTGCGCCGAATAATCCTTGCGATTGGTCGCCAGCAAAAACGTCGTCGTCGCCAAACTGGCTACGCCGGAAAAATGAACGACAATGGCGCGCGGATCAATGTGCTGCAGCCGGTTCAGCCCCAGCATCGCAATCGAAGTGCAAAAGGCTCCGCAAAGCGCCATCAGACAAGCAAATTTGCCGCTTTGAAAATGTGGCTGTTGAATCAATGCAATGCCAATGACGCTGACCAGCACAGCGACACCTATGTTGGCCGTCGGTTTTTGTTTGAAGACCAGCCACAGGATCAACGTCACCCAGATCGGCGAGGTGTTCATCAACGTCAGCGTGTCCGAAACCGGCAGATGCGCCAGCGCGTAAAAGTTGCAAAGCATCCCGGTGCTGCCCGCCAACGAACGCACCCACAACGTCCGCGAGCCAAACAGGATCAGTTTGACTCTGGCAACTTTGGCAATGATGAACGCAAAGAAAAAAGCCACGGCGGCGCGCGCGACGACGACCAATTGCCAGTCGCTGCGCTCACCGGCCAGATGGCTGACGGAAGCCATCACCGCAAACGCCAACGAAGCCCACAGCATGTGAAAGTACGCAATTCGGTGGTCGGTTCGTAACTCCCCGGTATTTGATGAAGACATTGGTTCCTTATCCGTATTGACCTGTTTCAATAAGCGTGAGCATAACTTGACGACGCGGACAGCGGCAACGCGATTCACAAATCCGTTTTGATGGACAACAATACCGGCGATTCGGAATTCCGCGAATCGCCAACCCAAAACATTTTCGAGGACAAAAGCTATGTTGCAACGTGTGCGGTTCCTGTTCGCAATCTTCGCCGTTGGATTGGCGAGCAGTTTGATGGCGCTTCCCTGCCTGGCTCAGCAGAAGGCTTTGACGGCGGAAGATTATGCGCGCGCCGAAAAGTTCCTGAGCTACAACAC
>JAEUQP010000458.1 GCA_016789645.1 Acidobacteriota bacterium
ACGCCCCAAGTCTCATATTCGGCTTCCGTGCCCCATCTTACGCCCCGATTTTGCCCCGCAGTGTGTCTTCAAGTTGTTCGTGGGTTATTCGTGTTTTGTACCCTCGTAATGTCAGGAAGGAGGCTTGAGATGAAATCACAACTATTGTCCATTTTTTCCGGCGCAACTGATCAACCGGCGGTGCCTGAAATCACAGCGGAAAGCCAACCAGAGTTTTCCAGTTACCACGCCCGATATCAGGAATTTTTGAACCGTCAAACATCAAGTTTCGATTCGAAATCACATCGAAGCGCAAATCCGATTCGTGTTCTTCAAGGCTTATTTAGCTTTGCCGTCTTTGTGGCGATGTTTCTGACTATTCTGACTCTGGTCGGATTTTGGCTGTCCAGTCTGGGCGTCATCGCTCAGGTCTCGCCATCAACAATGTCGGCGTCGGGCAAAACCGCTGAGACGATGAAGACTGTTCCGCCAGCTCCCGCTTCACCAAAAAAGAAATCCAAGCGCCGATAATTCTCGCCAGGAACTTTGTCAGAATTTCGATTGATGCGGCAATCGGCAACAGCGATCCGGGGGAACCATGTTTTGGGTTTGAATCTGCCGGATCGCTGTTGCTCTCCGCAGACAAAAACTTTTGCTTGCCGGTAGGAATTTTTCCAGCTTCAAAACTTGACTTCCCTAATGCTCGCTTGGATAATCCAACTCGCCTTATGGCCTACCTTTTCTCAATAAAAATTTGACAAAGTGATAAGCAAATCCGACAGAAGTTTTTAGGAGATTTGCAGTTAGTTTTGCTGGTTAGCCGCTCGAATGCAGCCCAATTTCTGGGCAAATTTTTTAGCTGAACAAGTGATGTTTCAATGAGTTTGCGGGAACGCCCGAATCATTCGAGGTTTCACGCTTCGCTTCGCCGAGCGGTGAAATCGCTTTGTGTCGTCATTGTCGGTCTGAGCCTCGTCATGACTCCCGGCAAAGCGATTCAAAACACGCGCCCGATCAGTTATGACGATTTGCCAGCAGAGTTGTCAGGCTGGCTAAATCAACAAGGCGTCAATCGAGAAAACTTCGCGGCTCGAATTTCCGCCATTCGCCGGCAAACCGAAGAACGCGAACGCATTGGCGAATTCGATCATTTGATCTTTTATCTGCTGCAATCGTCCCGGTTCACGGAACTTGCCAGAATCGAGCCAGCGCTGAGCGCCTACGAACTGGTTCACAGCTTGGGAGAAATTGATCGCGCGAAGTTTCTGGCGGAAGGTTCCGTCTTTGTGCCCAGCAGCGACAAGATTCCGAAAACTGCCAAAGCGCGAATCAATCAATTCATCGCCGCGCTGAAAGCGAATCGAAAACGAGACGATGAACGGTTGAATTACTTTGACAATCTGTTGCGAAAAACGACTTCGCCGATTCTGCCGATTCTGAACGTTGAAACGCTGCTTTCGGCTGAATACCTCCGAGCAATGCGCTTTCTGTACCGAAAAGAGTTCGCATCGCGTTCCATCAAGCCGGAAGACCTGGCCGCGTATGTGGCTTCGTTGTACCAGACGCGCGGCCACAGCACGGATACGCAGATCGAAGCCAATTTCGTCATTCATCAGGCGCTGCAGGTAGTGAAGTTTTCCTCGCCGCAAACCAAATTGAATCAAGTGTTGATTGTTGGTCCGGGGTTGGATTTCGCTCCACGAACAGACTTAATTGATTTGTTTGGCCCGCAAAGTTACCAGCCATTTGCAGTCGCGGATTCATTGTTGAGTTTGAAGTTGGCAGAGGAAACGAAGCTGCAAATTCACTGCGTTGACATTAACGACAGGGTGATCGCGCACTTGCAAAATTTGCGGCAACGTTCAGAGATCAGGCTTTCGATTTTGTCCGGCGTCAAAGAAAGTGCGGCGCATCCCATCGTTGATGAATACCGGAATTACTTTCTGAACTTCGGCAAAAGCGTCGGAATTGAAAGCAAATTGGCAGTTCCCGATTCGTTTTCTGCGCATCTGAGCAAATCGCTCAGGATTCGCCGGGAGGTCGTCCAGGCAATCAGTGCCCATCGGTTGAACATCGTCACTGAACGGTTCGCCGATTCGCTTCGATTCGATCTGGTAATCGTGACCAATGTTTTCCCATATTTCAGCCCGTCAGAGTTGTTGTTTGCGCTGACCAACATTTCGGCAATGACAGCGACGGACGGATACCTGATTCACAATGAGTTGCAAACAGTTCCTTCAAACTTCGTCAACGCGCTGGGCTTGCCGCTCCGACAGGCTCGCACGGTGATGATTACGTCAGACAAAGCCGCACCTTTGTTCGACGGTGTGGCAATCCATCAAAAAACCCCTCGTTTGTAAGCAAGCTTCAACCTTCGATTGAAGTTGGATGCAAACTCAAGCACAGGAGACCCTAATGAAAAAGCAAATCACCCTTACGGTGCTTTGGCTCTGCCTGCTTTCGGCTCTGGCCGTCGCACAGGAATTCCGCGCGACAGTCACAGGCCGTGTGCTGGATCAAAACAAAGCGGCCGTGCCCAACGCGACGGTTACAGTTCGCAATCAGGCAACCAACGAAGCCGTAACCGCCACCACCAGTTCGGAAGGCAATTATTCGATTCCCTTCCTGCGACCCGGAATTTATACGATCACCGTCGAGGCTCCGGGCTTCAAAAAATTCGTCCGCGACAAACAGGAATTGCAGGTCAGTCAAACCGCCACGATTGACGTGAACCTGGAAGTCGGCGCAACCAGCGAAACCGTCACCATCACCGCCGAAGTCGCGTTGTTGGAAGAAACCAAAGCCGACCGCGGCAATGTCATCGAAAACCGACGCATCGTCGAATTGCCGCTCAATGCGCGCAACCCGTTCATGCTGGCGACGCTGACGCCCGGCATCACCTACAACGGTCCAGCGATTTACCAGCGCCCGTTTGACAACGGAGCCATCGCCGATTGGTCCATCAACGGCGGTTTGAATCGCAGCAACGAATTTCTGCTGGACGGCGCGCCGAACAACTCCATTCAGGGTGGCAACAACATCGCGTATGTGCCCCCGGTGGACGCCGTCGGCGAATTCAAGATCATCACCAACAGCTACGACGCGCAGTACGGCCGCACGGCGGGCGGCGTGGTCAACGTTTCGATCAAATCCGGCGGCAACCAGTTCCACGGATCGCTGTACGAATTCTATCGCCGCAACTGGCTGGATTCGAATTACCTGTTTTCGAACTTCCGCAACCTGCCCGCCGGACGCTTTCGCCGCGCGGACGGCACGCTGGAAAAAGCCGAACACTTTCTGGATCAATACGGCGGCGTGATCGAAGGCCCTGTGCGTTTGCCCAAGGCGCTGTTCCGCAAGCTGGGGTATGACGGACGCGACAAGACGTTTTTCCTCTTCAATTACGAAGGTTATCGCGAAGGCACGCCCAATCCGCAGGTCATTACCGTGCCGACTGAAGCGTTCCGCAACGGCGATTTCAGCCAATACAAAAACGCTGCCGGACAGTTGATTACGATTTACGACCCGGCAACCGGACGCGATGTCAATGGCGCGTGGGTGCGCGACCCGTTCCCGAACAACATCATTCCAGCCAATCGCATTAACCCGATTGCGGCGAAGTTGCTGGCGCTGTATCCCAAACCGAACACCGTTACGCCAGGCGGCGATCCGTGGCGCAACAATTACGCTGACATTCCGAACATCGCCAACGACAAATTCAAAAACTGGATTTTCAAGATTGACCAAAACATCAGCGAAAAAGACAAAGTCTTTTTCCGATACGGGTACAACAACCGCGCGGAAATTCGCTGGACGAACGGCATCACCACTGGCCCGGCTCAGGACGGCCAGTTGCCGCTCAACCGTGTCAACTACACAGGCGTTGCGGACTGGGTGCATACCTTTAGCGGCACGACGGTATTCAACGTGCGTGTTTCCGGCAACCGTTACATCGAAGAAGCCCGTTTCCAGGACGGACTGGGATACGACGCTTCGCAACTCGGCTTCCCGACAGGATTGGTGAGCCAGTTGCCGATCAAGATGTTCCCGCGTTTTGAAATCAGCGACAACGTTCAACTCGGACGTGGCAGTTTTAGCCGCGAGGTGACCAACGTTTACAGCATCCAGCCCAACATTTCGATGGTGAAAGGCGCGCACAGCATGCGCTTCGGTCTAGATCTGCGCTTGCAACAGTACGCACGCCAGGCTGCCGGTAACGCCGGGTTGCGTCTGACGTTCGGGCGCACATTCACACAGCGCACGTTTAACAGTGGCGACGCACTGAGCGGAAGCGGCATCGCCGATTTGCTGCTGGGCGCTCCCAACGGCGGCAATATTGATAACAACGTGTTCCCGATTTACATGGCCAAGTATTACGCGCCGTGGTTCCAGGATGACTGGAAAGTCACGCGCAAGCTGACGTTGAATCTCGGGCTCCGTTACGACGCCAACCTGCCGGGTGTGGAACGCTACAACCGGTTGAACTATGACTTCAACACGACCACCGTCAATCCGTCCAATGCGCGTATTGACCGCACCAGACTGATCAACGGCACACAGATTCTTGGCGGACTCGGTTTCGTTCAGGACGGTCAGGCTGCCGTGAAAAGCGATTACAACAACATCCAGTTCCGCTTGGGCTTCGCGTACAACCTGATCGAAAAGACAGTCTTGCGCGGAGGTTATGGACGGTACTTCGTCAATCCTGTGGGAGCGCCCGGCTACCCGACCAACGGATTCAGCATTCAAACTCCGTTTGTCGCCTCCGCCGACAGCAACCGCACACCAATTGCGAATTCGCTCAACAACCCATTCCCGAATGGCGTGTTGCGTCCGGCGGGCAGCAGTCTGGGCTTGGAAACCTTCCTGGGCCTCGGGTTCAGCTATTCCAACCCGGATTTCCGCGTGCCGTACGTGGATAATTACTCGCTCGGCATTCAGCGACAATTGCCCTGGAACATTGCGGCGGAAGTCAGTTACGTCGGCAGCCGTACTTACGACGCACAGTCGCAATTCAACGGCATCAACGAACCGACGCTGGAATTTCGCAATCGTTGTGACGCCACCAAAAGCGGCAACCGCAACATCTGCGACGAACTGTTGCCGAATCCTTTCCGCGGCGTAGCCGGTTATAGCGGCGCTCGCTTCAACAACGCGAGCTTGAGCCGCTATGAATTGATGCGTCCCTTCCCGCAATTCGGCGGCATCACGGCTTTGGAGTTGAACGAAGGCAAGGTCTGGTACAACTCCATGCAGTTGCTGGTCAACAAGCGTATGTCTCGCGGACTGTCGGTCAGCGGAACCTATACGTTCTCGAAAACCATCGAAGAAGCCATCCAGCAACCTGGCCAGCAAGACAACACGGCGTCTTACATTGACGACGTGGCGCGCATTAAAAACCGCAGTCTGGCGTTTTCCGACCGTCCGCATCGCTTCACGATTTCGGGCGTGTGGGAATTGCCCTTCGGCAAAGGCAAACAGTTCATGGGCAACGCCAATCGGTTCCTCGATCTGTTTGTCGGCGGTTGGCAGGCAGCCGGAGCCTACATCTTCAACTCCGGTCGTCCGTGGCAATTGCCCGGCAACGTGGACATCGTTGACCCGGATTATTACAAGGTTGACCGCAAACGGTTCGTCAACGGTGCGGAATGGATTCAAGGCGTTCGTCCCTGCGTCGCCCAATACATCCGCAATTCCGATGGCACGCTGCAGCGCAACGCCCAAGGTCAGTTGGCGACGCAATGGGTTGTCAATCCCGGCAACACCTGCACCGCGCCTTCGTTCATCATCCGTGAACCATACACCACGCGCGTAACCCCGATCCGCGATTTCAACGTGCGGCGCCCGAGCTTCGAGCAACTCGACATCAATTTCTCGAAGACATTCCGCATCACGGAGAAAATGCGCTTCCAGTTCCGCGCTGAAGCCTACAACCTGTTCAACACGCCGCAATATGACGAGCGCGCGTACAACACCAACCCGCAGGATCAGGAATTCGGTTCGATCAACAAAAACAACAACCGTCAATCGAACTTCCCGCGCTTCTGGCAGCTTGGATTCAAATTCCTGTTCTAAACCTTTTGGGTTGTTACGCTAAAAACGTAGCGCTCCAAAAGCTTCCACAAAAACCAAAGGCCGCGCTCACTTGGGCGCGGCCTTTGGTTTTTCCCTGTTCAGTTTTCTCAGCCAAGCTCGCGCACCAGCGGCACGAGCGATTCGATGTACCCAGACAACTGCGCGTCGCGTTCCAACGCGGGCACTCGTTCGCGGACTCGGTGATAAACGGCGGCGAGTTTCGCTCCGGGTTTGAGCGGTTTCAAAAACTCCAACCCTTGCGCCGCGCAGAGCAATTCAATCGCCAACACAATTTCGACGTTGCGGACAATCTGCGCCAGCTTCAGCGCCGCCGTCATCCCCATCGAAACGTGATCTTCCTTGTTTGCCGAAGTCGGCAGCGTGAACACCGACGCCGGATGCGCCAGCACGTTGTTTTCGGCGATCAATGCCGCAGCGGTGACTTGGGCGATCATTAAGCCGGAATTCGTTCCCGGATGCGGTGACAAAAATGCTGGCAAGCCAGACAAAGAAGGATTGACCAACCGTTCAACTCGGCGCTCGGAAATCGTCGCCAGATCAGCCACCGCCACCGCCGCATAATCATAAGCCAGCGAAACCGGTTCGCCGTGAAAATTGCCGCCGGATAACACTTCACCGGCTTCAGCAAAAACAAGCGGATTGTCCGTTGCGGAATTGATTTCAACTTCGACAACGTGCCGCGCGTGTGCCAGCGCATCGCGCACGGCTCCGTGAACTTGCGGCATGCAGCGCAGCGCGTACGCATCCTGCACACGCGGATCGGCGGCTTTGTCACGATGCGATTCGCGGATTTCACTGTGTTCAATCAGCTCGCGCAAACGCCGCGCGCTTTCTCGCTGCCCGGCGTGAGGCCGCACGGCGTGAATCTTTTCGTCGAACGCCACAGGAGTTCCGCGCAAAGCTTCCAGCGTCATCGCGCCGATCACGTCGGCTGCGTTGGCCAGCTTCGTGGCTTCGACCAACGCCAATCCGCCAACCGCCGTCATTGCCTGCGTGCCGTTGAGCAAGGCCAATCCCTCTTTGGCTTCCAGCAGCAACGGTTCGACCCCGGCTTTGTGCATGACATCGCCGCCCGGCATTCGTTCGCCGCGATAAACGGCTTCGCCTTCGCCGATGACGACCAACGCCTGATGCGCCAGCGGAGCCAGATCGCCTGAAGCGCCGACCGAACCTTTGGCCGGAATTACCGGATGCACTCCGTTGTTCAACATCGCAATCAGGGTTTCCACAACCAGCGGACGACAACCGGAAAATCCTTTGGCCAGCACGTTCGCTCGATGCAGCAACATCGCGCGAGAAACCCTTTCCGGCAGCGGATCGCCTACGCCACAGGCGTGCGAACGAACCAGATTGATTTGCAATTCGCGCAATTCGTCATTGGGAATGGTGACTTCCGACAACGCGCCAAAGCCCGTGTTGATGCCATAAACGACTTCGCCGCGCGCGATGATCTGTTCGACAAAGCGACGCGAAGCTTCCATGCGTTCACGCGCTTCGGCGGAAAGCGAAACCGGCTCACCATTGGCACCGGCTTCGGTTTGGGCCAACGACAATGATTGGCCATCGAGTTCAATCATGGGAATTCTCCTTCTAAATCAGAGCAAGCAACATTGAGACGTTTTTTCTCGACAGGATTGACAAGATTTTTGGACAGGATTTCCAAGAGCATCTATGCTGAAAATACCTCGACTGAATTTCAATCCTGTTCATCCTGATGAAATCATGTCAATCCTGTTTCAAAGTTTCTTGCTTTGAATTAGCCGAGGATTTTATCGAAGCCATCGCCCCAATCAACTTTGCGCGCGCGTTTCCAGGCTTCCTTGTCGCGTTTGGTGATTTTGGCGGTTTGCAATCCGTCCGGCGTGCAAAGCTGTAGCTGAATGACTCCCGGATGATGCAGCGGATGGCGAAGCACCCGCGCGGTTGCGAGCGTGACAGGATGTTTGGCAACTGCGATATACGAAAACTTTTCGTCTTCATACCCCAGCGATCCGCCTTTCAATCGCCGATGCAACGATGTGCGATCAAACCGCGCCGCAAAATGGCACCAGTTGGTTTCATCTTCCCCCATTGGTGGCATCGGGCAGGCAGCTTGATGTGGACAAGGCGCAACGAGAAAAGCGCCGGCTTCGATCAATTGTTCCCGCGCGGATCGAAC
>JAEUQP010000495.1 GCA_016789645.1 Acidobacteriota bacterium
TCTTAACGTTGAAGCTCAACGTGAAAACGATCCTGGATAGTTTGAGTTAAAGGTCAAAGAGTTTCATGAGTATTTTTAATACGATCCGTCGCCGGGAAGGCGATTTGTTTTTGATTGCCGGGCCGTGCGTGATCGAATCTGAGCGGCACGCGTTGATGATGGCGCATTCGATTGCGCGCATCGCTGACCGGCTGGATGTGCCTTATGTTTTTAAGGCGTCGTATGACAAAGCCAATCGTTCGTCGGCGCGTTCGTTTCGTGGCATAGGCATGGAGGAAGGCTTGCGGATTTTGCAGCGCGTCAAAGACGAAGTTGGCGTGCCGGTCATTACGGACATTCACGAATCCGACCAAGTTGCTGCTGTTGCTGAAGTCGCGGATGTTTTGCAGATTCCGGCGTTTTTGTGTCGGCAGACGGATTTGCTGCAAGCGGCGGCAGAAAGTGGTCGAGTCGTCAACGTCAAAAAGGGGCAGTTTCTGGCTCCGTGGGATGTGGCCAACATCATCGAAAAACTGGAAACGACGGGGAATCGGCAAATCATGTTGACCGAACGCGGAACGAGTTTTGGCTACAACAATCTGGTGGTGGATATGCGTTCATTTCCGATTATGCGCGGCTTTGGCTATCCGGTGGTGTTTGACGTGACGCACAGCGTGCAGCTCCCCGGCGGATTGGGCGACGCGACCGACGGACAAGCGGAATACATTGAACATCTGGCGCGCGCGGGAGTCGCTTGCGGCATTGACGGGTTGTTTATGGAAGTTCACGACAATCCGCCGCATGCGCTCAGCGATGCGACGACGCAATTCGCGCTGGAAAAGCTGGAGCCATTGCTCGAAACCTTGCTGAAGATTCACGAATTGGCGCGACCGGCGATCAAGGTTTCCTTCTGACAGCATGACAACAGGGCAAGATTGTCGGAGCAATCGCGTTCAGGAATTGCAACGTTGCGAAAATCTCAAATCAAGGTTGTGATCTAAAAACCAGAGGGCAAGTAAAAGAATGCTGAAAAGACTCTTTCTCTTTTCATTGGTGTTGTTGGGATCGACCGGAGTGGCCATTGCGCAGGAATTCGAGGTCAAGAAATACGAACTCAACGTCACCATCAAACCTGAAGAATTGAAGGCGGATGTGCAGGCCAAGCTGCGATTGGTGAATCTGTCCGATCCGAATCTGGCCGACAGAATCCTGCTGGATTCCAACAAACCGCGGTTTGCGTTTTACATCAACCTGAAAGCGGCAATTACGGAAATGAAGGTGAACGGCGCTCCGGCGACGTTCAAAACCAACGAAGAATTGCGAAGCAATTTGTTGCGCGTGTACACCGATTTGACGACGGAAATTGCTTCGGCGCGTGAGTTGGAAGTGGACTTCACCTATTCGCTTCCGGCGGCGGATCGCGGCATAGGGCTGCGAATCGCTGCTGGCGAAAGTTATCTCTTGCCGCAGAGCGCCTGGGTTCCCACTCCGCACACGCCGTTTGCCGATCACGGAGCCGACACGGCTCCTTTTTCGCTGACCGTCAACGCTCCGGCTGGATTGAAAGTTGTATCCTCCGGCATTCGCAAAAGCGAAAATTCCTATGAACAATCCATGGCTGGCCAGCCATTCGTGATTGTCGGCGATTACGACATGGTCACGCGCGGAGGGGATGCTCATCCGGTGGAAGTGTTCTTGCCGCGCGGGGTGAACGACACGGGCAAGCAACAAGCGCAACGATTGGCCGCCGAAGCCGAGCGCGTCATCGCGTTTTACGTCAAATATTTTAACGTGGCCGCGCTGGCGCCTTTTCGCGTGATTTCCAGCCAGGCGCGTTCGCTCAGCACCATCACATCCGATAATTTCGGCGCAGTTCGAGAAGTGTCCTTTGCCACCGTCGGAGCCGTCACGGTGGACGACAACCTGTTCCGGCGCGATTTGCTCGATCAGGGGACAATTGAATTGATGGCGGGCGCAGCGGCGCGGGCTTGGGTAGATGGGCAGGTGTTGTTGCGTGGACGCGGAACCGGAATGTTGCGTGACGCTTTGCCTGTGTATCTGGTCGCTCAGTATATGGGAGAACGATTTGGTGCGGCACAACGGGAAGCTTCTTTTGAACGTTATCGTCGAGCCTACGCCATCATCGCGCGCGACGATGCTCCCTTGCTGATGCAGAGTCTGCTGGATCGCAATTACACCACCAGCATGTTCAACAAAGGAGCCATCGTCTGGCGATTGATTGAAAAGCAGGTTGGCAAACAGGTCTTTGACAATGCGTTGCGCGCTTCGCTGAGTCGCAGAAATGTGGATGCGTTGTCGCTGAGCGGTTGGTATCTGCAAACGCAGCAGGGAAAACCGCCGCAGGTGCATCCGCTTTGTGGGTTGTCGCGATGCATCAGTTTCAAGGAAGTCTTGCTGTCGGTTGGCGCAGATCGTCGTCTGGTCAATGAGATTTTTTCCAACTGGATCGAAGCCGGTTTGTTGCCGGATTTTGCCATTGGCCAACCGCAAACGACCGCCGATGGCGTGGAAGCGACCATCACCAATTTTGGCGCTGGCGAAGTCACGGTTGAAATCGTCGCCACAACGGACAAAGGCGAAAAGCTTCGCCAGACCGTGATCGCCAAATCCGGCGAATTTGGCGCAGTCAAATTTCCCGGCGGAACAACGCTGGTTTCCATCGAAGCCGATCCCGACAAATTGTATTTGCAGGCGGATTACACCAATGATTTGTTTCCCCGTCGCGCCTCTCAATCCGAAGCGTTTGGACAGGCCAATCTGGCATTCAGCAAAAATGACTTTGCGACCGCCGAAGCCAAAGCCAGAGAAGGATTGAAGGAAACGCCCAATGCCACGATTTTGCAGGCGCTGTTGGGGCGCGCCTTGCTGGCTCAGAAAAAGAATGACGAGGCCGCAAAGGTGTTTGAAGCGGTGCTGAAAAGCGAGCCATTGCCGCTACAGGCTTACGGAGCCGCTAACTTGGGACTGGCTGAAATCGCGCAGGAGCAAGGCAAATTTGCCGAAGCGGCTTTGCGTTTTCGCTTTGCTTCGATGTCTGACCTGGACGCCGCAACCACGGTTGCCGCTCGAGATTCGGCTCTGAAGGCCGAACGCGGTGCCGGTGCCGTCAAAATTCCCGAAGACGCGCGTGCCTTTTTGGTGAAATTTGACGCCGCCGTGTTGCAGGGAACTGCCGCCGCCGTCAATCCTTATGTTGAGCTTGGAAACCTGCGCCGGTTTGCGCAATCGTTGGTGGTCAGAAAACCTTCGACCTGGGTGACCGAAGCGTTACGTGCCGAAGAGTGGGACGCCAGCCGAACCGCGATTGACGTGACATTGAAGATTCGCATCGAAGGCAAGGATTACTCCGGTCGCGCGGTATATGTCATCAGCCGCGCGGGTGGAAAAGTTCTTTTGAGTGAAGTTCCGGTCTTCGACGTGAAGTGATATGAGCGGCCAGAAAAACTTTTTCAAAAAATGATTTGTGAGGGCGTTGACGACCTTGGATGCGATGGGTATTATCTCGCCTTCCTTTTTGAACAAGTTCTCTGATTCAGTTCATTTGGGCCGTTAGCTCAGTCGGTAGAGCAACTGGCTTTTAACCAGTGGGTCGATGGTTCGAGTCCATCACGGCTCATTCCCTGAAACAGCAACGGGCGTCTTCAATCAAGACGCCCGTTGCTGTTTCAGGGTGTTTCCACGTTCAAATGTCCGGCTGAAGTTAAGGCCGGGTACTGCCGGGCAATTCCAGCCATTGTCCCGATCAACAAGACAGTTTGCCGATGTCCTGGCAATAGGAGGAATATCAACAATGATCACTGACAGCCAATTGCAGCAAATCATGCCGACTCTTCCGGCAGCGAAACGCCAAATGTATCTGCCGTTTTTGAATCACGCTCTGGATATGTTTGACATCAACACGACTCTGCGCCAAGCAGCGTTTTTGGCGCAAATTGCCCACGAATCCGGCGAACTGAAATTTTGGGAAGAAATCTGGGGGCCAACGGCGGCGCAAAAACGGTATGAGCCACCCAGCGATTTGGCTACCCGATTGGGAAACACACAACCCGGCGATGGCAAACGATACAAAGGCCGCGGCCCGATCCAAATCACAGGCCGATTCAATTACCGGAAGTATGGCCAATTGTTGGCCGTTGATCTGGAAGGCAATCCTGATCTGGCTTCTACTACGCAAATCGGGTTTGAAACGGCAGGCCAGTTTTGGAAATTGAATGGGTTGAACGAATTGGCAGACGCTCAGGATTTCACCGCCATTACCAAACGAATTAACGGCGGATTGAATGGTTTGGCGAGCCGGCAGAAGTATTACGAACGGGCCAAACAAGCGTTAGGCGTGGCGGCTTCTTTCAGCAGTTTTTCACTCGCCGCTGCCGCTTCTCCACAAACCGTCGCTGCTGCTCCTTTCGCCTTGCTCCGCGGGCAGGAAGCGATAGAAGAAGACGGTGCAACCTCTGCTTCGACTA
>JAEUQP010000507.1 GCA_016789645.1 Acidobacteriota bacterium
GGCGCAGCCGTTTTTCGCCGTCAACGCCCACAGCCTGGACAGTGAAGCTCTGCATTCGCTGCTGTTCGGCCCGCGCGGCATGATGGAAACCTGTCAGGAAGGCACGATTTACATCAACGAACTGACCCGGTTACCGGCGATTTTGCAACAACGGTTTGCCGCTTATATCGAAGAACAACGCTGGCGAGGATTTTCAGGCAATCGAAATTCCGGCAGCCTGATTGGCCATAAAGGCGGGCCGCGTTTGATCTTTGCCACCGAATACAATCCGAACGAGATGAAAGCTGAAAATCGAATCGGGTTCGGACTGGTTGAACTGTTAAAACCTGCCGGCTTCGCGATCAAACCTCTGCGCGAACGCAGCGAAGACATTCCGTATCTGGCCAATTTCCTGTTGAACAAAATCGTTCGACGGTTGGGCAAAGGGCATCACGAAATCACCAGCGGCGCGATGAAAATGCTGGCCGATTATTCCTGGGAAGGGAACATTGACGAACTGGAAGCCGCCCTGGAAAGCGCCGTCAACAACACCAAACCTCAACAAATCGAAGAATCCCTGTTGCCGTCGCGCATTCGTTATGCTGCGTTGAAATCCATTCCAACGACGGGCATTGACCTGCCCCAGATGGTGGACGATTTCGAACGCAATTTGATCGAAACCGCGCTTCGCCAAACCGGCAACAACCAAACCAAAGCTTCCGCCTTGCTGGGCTTGCGTGTGCAAACGCTGAACATGAAGCTGAAGCGATTTAAGGAAAAAGACGGCCTTGTGGATGAAGAAATGGAATGATTCGGTTTGTCATCTATTGGAAAAAACCGGGCAGAATCCTTCAAAGGTTCTGCCCGGTTTTTTTTCGACAATTCCTTGCTGCGCTTGATTCACTCAACCGATCAGTTCCTTTTGTCGGCATCAACTTTCCTCAACTTGGATGTCGGCGGCTTTGATCCAGCCTCGGCAGTTGCTGGCGCCGCACAGGCATTCAAAATTCCACGGCGAAGCCGGTAAAGGATGCGCCAGATAATCAAAGGTGATTTCTTCTTCGGCAGCGATGGCTCGCACGGCCACCAACATGCCGGATTCGTCAAAGCGTCCGTTCGGGTCGCAGGAATGATTGCTTAAATGCATCGGCATTACTTCCTGCGACCAGTAATCGAACGGATAAATCGCTTCGCCCACGACGTACGCCTGTGTAGAGAACAACGCTTTTTGTTTCTGCGTCGAAAATTCGGCAATACGAAATTCTTCAAACCCGAGTAAAGTTGTCATAGGGTGCCTTGTTGGCGCTGTCGCTCCATTTCTTCCATTTTCTTTCGCAAGCTCAAAGGCCGCATGTCTGTCCAGACTTCTTTGATGTATTCCAGGCATTCAGTCTTGGATCCCGATTTTCCTGCGTAAGTCCAGCCCAAAGGCAGGTCTCGGTGATCCGGCCAGATTGAGTATTGTTCTTCGTGGTTCACAACCACTTTGTAAATAGTCTTGTCTTCTTCATCTTCCCAATTCATAAAACCTCCTGACTCTACCAGTTCTTATTTCATGACCACCAAACCGCTTGAAGTTTTGTTGATGCGTGCCGCCATCATCCTGACCAGTTCCGCGTTTGTGAACGGTTGCCAGCCATGTGGTTTCATCGGACGACCGTATTCAAACACGGCTTCGGACTTGGGATTTTCGGCAGCTTTCAAAAAATCTTCCAGATGGTAAACCGCCAGATTCAGATAGTAGTTATCCATGTCTCCGCAATACACGTGAATCTTGCCAACCAGATCGTTGCCGATTTTCGACCAGTTCTTTTCCAGGTTGTAGCGCAGGTCGTACCCGTTGTCGCGCATGTAGAGGGCAACTTCGCGGTCAATCTTACCAGTCAGCCGATCCCAGATCGGACGCGGATAACCGTCTTTGCCAACCGGGCCATACGCAGCATCCCACGCGGCAATCTGTTGCCCTGACCGATTGTTGCTGCCGAGCACGGCTTCCAACTGGCACATTTCGCGCATCGTCAGCGTCACTTGTCCGTCGGCATTGCGTGA
>JAEUQP010000525.1 GCA_016789645.1 Acidobacteriota bacterium
TGGGTCAATTTTTTGAAGCCTGGCGACCTGACACCGCAGCATTTGCTGGAATGGCGCAACGCCAAACCGGACAAGCTGGCCGAAGCTGCGCAAAGCTATCAGCAACAATTTCAAACCCGGTTGAACGAATGGCTGGAGAAAATGGCCAAGTGGCGGGCGACTGAAAAAACTGCCGAGACAGATAAGAAAAAATCGCCGACCGGCAAACCTTCGTTTGAAGCGGGCGATGATCGGTTCTTTCACGGAGCCTATTTCGCAGGCGATGGGCCGTTCGGCGTTTCCGCCAAAGACAAAACCCGGTTTTCTGCCGAACAGAGCCAGCGCATTTCCGAATTGCAAAAAGAAATCGAAACGCTGAAAAAATCGGCGCCTGCCGAACCGGAACTCGCCTGCGCCATTGAAGAAGGCGAACCGGTCGCGCAAAAAGTCTTTGTGCGCGGCGATTACAATTCGCTTGGCGAAGACGCGCCGAAGGCCTTTCCGGCGATTCTTTCCCCATTCGACACCAAACCGAACTTCACCGGCAGCGGTCGTTTGCAATTGGCCGAATGGCTGACGCAACCCGAACATCCGCTGACCACGCGCGTGATCGTCAATCGCGTCTGGCAATGGCATTTTGGCGAAGGCTTGGTTCGCACGCCGGACAATTTCGGCAAGACTGGCGACAAACCTTCTCACCCGGAATTGCTGGATTTTCTTTCCCGCGAGTTTGTAAAACGCGGCTGGTCAATCAAAGCGATGCACCGATTGCTGATGCTCTCCAGCACCTACCAAATGGCCAGCAACAACCCAAACCTGGCCGACAATGCCGACAACGACAATCGTTTGCTGACGCGATTCAATCGCCGCCGTTTGTCTGTCGAAGAATTGCGCGACGGATTGCTGGCGATTGACGGTTCGATTGACCTGACGATGGGCGGCACGTTGCAAAAAGGACGCGGAACCGACGGCGAAAACAATCAAGGACGTTTGAGTTTGAACCCCGAAAAGCTGAAACGCCGCACGGTATACATTCAACTTCGTCGAGCGAATTTGCCCACGCTATTGAACCTGTTCGATTTCGGCGACGCGACTTCGATCACGGGCAAACGCCAGTTGACCAATGTTTCGACGCAGGCATTGTTCTGGCTCAACAGCGAATTCCTGACAGATCGTTCGGCCACGCTGGCCAAAACGTTGCTGGCCGATAGTTCGTTGAACGATTCGGCGCGGATTGAAAGCCTGTATCGTCGTGTTCTGAATCGTCAGGCGGAAAAAGAGGAAATTGAACAATCGCTGAAATACGTCGCGGCGTTCAAACAAAAAGCTTCCGGCGAAACCGCCGATGCCAAAGCCTGGCAGAGTTTGTGCCGCGTGCTGATGGCTTCAAATGATTTTCTTTACGTGGATTGACGAACATGAAAAAGACGCTTGGTAACCCGGCAGACAAAGCCGAGATTTTCGCTCGGATCAAACAATTAAAATCTGACAGCCCCCGTAAATGGGGCAAGATGACCGCGCATCAGGCGATTTGCCATTTGAATGATTCGTTCATGTGCAAATTCGGCGAGCGCGAATCCACACAAGCCAGCAACTTTTTTACCAAAACGGTGATGAAATGGTTTGCGTTGCAAGCCCCGTTTCAATGGCCGCATGGCGTCCCGACCATGCCGGAAAACGATCAGTTGATCGGCGGCACGCCTCCGGCAGAGTTCGAGCGGGATCGCGCTCAACTGGAAACGATGATTGAACGATTTTGCCAACCGATGAAAAACTTATCGCCTCATCCTTATTTCGGCCAGATGACCGAAGCCGAATGGCTGCGCTGGGGATATTTGCATTGCGATCATCATTTGCGCCAATTCGGCGTCTGAGGACTGTATGACCAACGAACTTCATAAGCTGCTTCGCCCAATTTACAACCAGGTTGAACGACCGGTATCGCGCCGAGCCTGGTTGCGCGCCGCCGGATTGGGCTTCGGCTCCATCGGTTTGACCGCAATGCTGGCAGAACAGTCTCAACTGTTGGCCGCGCCCAATCTGCAACCGGAAAACCCGCTTGCGCCCAAAGCGCCGCACTTCGAGCCGAAAGCCAAACGCGTCATTTTTCTGTTCATGCACGGCGGGCCGTCTTCGATTGACACCTTCGATCCGAAGGAACGATTGGTGCGCGACCATGGCAAACCGTTGCCGATCAAACGTCCGCTGGCATTTGCCGACGGACCGGTCGGGCCGCTGATGAAACCGCTGTGGGATTTCAAACCCGGTGGCAAAAGCGGTGTTCCGGTCAGCGACCTGTTCCCGCACATACGCGAATGCGTGGACGATATGTGCATCATTCGTTCGATGGTCGGCGAAGGCGTGGATCACGGCGCGGCGATGTTGCAAACTTTCACAGGCGTGTCGAATTTCGTTCGTCCGAGCATGGGATCGTGGACGGTGTATGGCTTGGGCACGGAAAATCAAAATCTGCCCGGTTACATCATGATTAAACCTACGCTGTCTCACGGCGGAGCCAAGAACTGGTCATCGGCGTTTCTACCCGGCGCATATCAGGGCACGGCCATCGGCAATTCCGGCTTGAAAGTGGACGACATCAAAGATCAGCCGATTGATTACCTGCTCGGCAAACATCTATCACCGGATGAACAACGGTTCGAGCTGGAGATGCTGCAAAACATCAATCGCCGTCACAAGGAATTGCGCAAAAACGATCCCCAGCTCGAAGCACGCATCCAAGCCTTTGAACTGGCCTTCCGCATGCAGACCGAAGCCCCTGAAGCGTTTCAGGTAGACAAGGAATCCGACGCGACGAAGAAACTGTATGGATTGGACGATCCGCTGACGGCGGATTTCGGCTGGCAATGTTTGCTGGCGCGGCGACTGGCCGAACGCGGCGTGCGCTACATTCAATGCACGCACAGTTACAAATGGGATCAGCACGAAGACTTGTATAACCTGCACACCAAAAACGCCCGCGAAGTGGATAAGCCGATTGCCGGTTTGCTGAAGGATTTGAAATCGCGAGGCTTGTTGAAAGATACGCTGGTCATTTGGGCGGGTGAATTCGGTCGCACTCCGGTGTCGGAAAGCGGCGATGGACGCGATCATAATCCGTATGGCTACACAATCTGGATGGCAGGCGGCGGCGTCAAAGGCGGTTTCATTTACGGCGCGACGGACGACATTGCGTACCACGCCGTCGAAGACCGCATGCACATTCATGATTTCCACGCGACGATGCTGCATCTGCTGGGACTGGATCACGAACGGCTGACGTACAGTTACAGCGGGCGCAATTTTCGTCTGACCGAT
>JAEUQP010000557.1 GCA_016789645.1 Acidobacteriota bacterium
TTGGCCGCCGCCAGCGTGTACAAGTTCACGCCTGTGGTGTTGGTTCCATAACGGAATATGCCGTTGCGCGCCGGTTCGCTCATGATCGTGCGCTGACGGGTGGTTTGTTCCGGAATGCGGAACTCTTCGTAATTGACGAAGAAAAACGCCTTGTCTTTGCCATTAAACAGTTTGGGAATCCAGATCGGGCCGCCGAAACGTCCGCCAAACTGGTTCAGGATGATGACATCGCGCGGCGCAGTGGTGAACCCGGGTTTCGGATTCTGGTCGCGGTTGTTGAACCAGTAGTTGGCGTTGAGCCAGGGATTGCGGTGGTATTCGTAAATGCTGCCCGAATACTGGTTGGTTCCGCCACGGGTGACGAATTTGATTTGCACGGCGCCTTCGCCAGCGCTTTCCGCGCCCGGCGTGGCAGTCGAAACGGTCACTTCGTCAACGGCATCCAAACGCGGACGAACATAGGTGAAAAATCCGTCAGACGATTTCAGGACGTTGTCCTGTACGTTGACGCCGTCCATCGTGATATTCAACGAACCTTTGGGCAATCCGTTGATGGTCGAAGTACGCGGGCGTCCCGGTGTGTTCGTGCCGGGCAGCAACAACACCAGATCGAGCGCGTCGCGCGAGGTCAGCGGCGTTTCCGTGATCTGACGTCCGGTGATGGTCGTGCTGACAGCCGCTGATTGCGTCTGCAACACTTCCGCGCCACCTTGAACGACAACCGATTCAGTGGCAGCGCCGATTTCCAACGTCACGTTCACCGTTGCAGGCACGCCAACGTCGAGTTTGACATCTTGCACAACGACTTTTTTGAAGCCCTGGGCTTCAACCGTCACGGTATAGACGCCCGATCCCAACGAAGGAACGCTATAAGCGCCGCTACCCGATGAATTGACTTTGAATTCCGCGCCCGTGCCGTTGTTTTTGACGGTCACGGAAGCGCCGGAAATCACCGCTCCATTCTGATCCTGTACAGAACCGGCAATGATGGAGGTCGTTCCTTGTGCCTGGGCGGCAATGCTGACTGCCAACACAATGAACATTGCGGTCATGAACCTGAGCAAATTGCTTTTCATTGTAATTCCCCTCTGAAAAGATGTTTTTTTGTAAGAGTCTACTGTTAGTTGTTGGCCTGGCTGTCCACCGCTCACATCAGAATCCGACCAACCTTGCGCAAGCAGAAATGGCCAACACGCGCTTCACGTAAATTCTTTCACCTGAAAACCTGATTTTTTTTTCTGAAATCTTACTTCGTTCGGACGAACTGTGAGAGTAATGCGCCTGCGCTCAGGCAAGCACTATGCCCCATAGTAAAAAGAAGTGGCCAGATTGATTCGACAAGATTTATGGGCGTCTCTTGTTGAGCAATGCGCTTTGTACATCCATTTTTCTGAACAAGATTTATTTTTTCGGATACCAATCAACCCTATTTACAAATAACCATCCCATTCAAAACTAAATTTTTAGTAAATTTGAAATAGTGCCATCAAACTCTTTCCGAAGCGGAAAAGGCTATGCTATGGTGCCGATCATTCTGGTCTTGAAATTGCGCCTGAAAATTCCGCGAGGCGCTTATTCGAAAAAGAATAAAAACATTTTTTCAGAACTGTCCGTCACGGTAGGCTTGGTGCCGCTCTATGAAACCTACTTTTGTTCGGGCAATGGCTTATTCCAAGTGTTTCGTTCGTAGCCAGTCAGCCCGCTCAAACTCTGAATTGGATCACGGAAACGCTGCCACAACCTGGGTCAACGCAGCGCCCGAACGGCTATTTCCGCGTCTGTTTTCATCGGCTGGCCAGTTTTGCGCCCAGACAAGGTCCTGGGTTCTTGGCCTATCGCGCACCAGAACAACCCACTGCGTTTTATATTTCCTCTTTCTTGCCCTGCTGACGCTGCAGTTGTTTGTCGAAAGGACTCGGCTTTCTCCTTCGTACGCCCAGCCTCAGCAAAGCGAAAACCTGCGGGTCGCGCTGAACGTCGTCAATGCAACATTGCCGGTAACTGTTGGAGTTCCCTTGGGCGAAGCGGCCAATCTCACTGATGCGGGCGCTTTGGCGGTTGTAGATGCTGCCGGTAATGTCACTGCTTCGCAATTTCGCGTCCTGGCGCGCTGGGGAGCGCCTGCAAACCAAGCAGAAAGACCAATCAAATGGCTGTTGGTGGATTTCAAACCGGTGACTTCGGGCACGCATTTCCTGATTCGCTCGGCACAATCCGCTCAACCCAGGGCGACGGCGGTTTCCGTGCATGAGACTTCTGACGCTGTTCGCGTCGAAAATTCCCTTCTGAAAATCGAGTTCCCGCGCCAGGGTGCTGATTTGGTTCAAAGCTTCAAACTGAGCGGGAAAGAACAAATCCGAGCGCCAATATCGGCGCACATGAGTTTGCCGCGTCGTGTACTGATCACGCAGACCGCTTCGCCGGAGACGGTGAAGGTGACAGACACGTCGCTGCTGCGAGTTGGTGACGAGGCGAGATTCGAGCACGTCTCCTTGCTGCAATGGGATGCAACAGCGGGTAGTGCCCGCCTCGTCACCGCCGACAAAAGCTTTGCCGCCGGACGCCGTTATCGAATCGGCGAAGGCAACCGGCAGGAAGAAGTTTTTGTCGGTTCGGCTCAACCCGGCGATCTGAAAACCGAAACGCCGCTTAGATTCAACCATCCGGCAGGAACTGCGATCCGTGATTTGAGCATTGAGCAGGAGCGCGCCACGATCAAGGAACTCAACGGCCAAACTGTTCGGTTTCAAGCGCCGCTGAAAATTCCGCACTCGCCCGGTGAAACGCTGTTTGTCGCGGACGCAAAAAATGAACTGGCTGTCGCCGCAATCGAAAAGACGTCCATTGAAGAATCGAACAACTTGCGCGTCGTCGTTCGACAGGACGGAAGTTTCAAACTCGGCAACGCTTCGATTCCTCCTAAACTGGCCTTTTCCATCCGCTATTACATTTACGCCGATCAGCCGTTCGTTCGCGTTCGGCTGCGGTTGATGAACAACGGCGCTTACGGGTTCGGCGCACAACATGGAGGCCCTTCGCCGTTTGCCGAACACGTGCTGTTGCGCAGTTTGTCCGTGATGGTGCCGACGCTGGCAACGTCTAACGACAAGGTTCAGGTGTTGAATTCGGCAGAAGCTCATCGCCGGTTGGCGGAACGACAAAGCGGCGCTTCGCTGGTGGCAGGACAGTTCGAAATCGCAGCGCCTGAATTCGTCGAAAACTATCCGAAAGCTTTAACCGGCAATCGCGAAGGGCTACGCTTCGACATACTGCCTGACACGGGCGAAGACCACGTTTTTGATGGCGCACGCGCCAAAACGACGGACTTTTATCTGGGACGCAACACCATCGCCGCGCGCGCGTTGACCAACAATCAAAACGCGACGCTTGATCCGGTCTACATCGCTTCGACCGGAGCCGTTCGCCCGGCCTTCGTCGAACGCCGCAACTGGCAAACCGCGTTTGAAAAAGACCCGCCACTGGCCGAAGCCGCTACGCGAATGGAGCGCATGCTGGCCGTCGGGTACGCCGTCGAATCCGCCGAAGCCGCTGGCGGAGTTCCCGCGCAATCGGCGTTTGAATATCGGCAACGCAGCGAACAAGGCGAACAATTCGGTTGGCGCAATTTCGGCGATCTGGCCTGGGGCGATGGTTATGCGAACGTGCATTACGATTTGCCCTTTGTCGTGTTGCGCGAATACCTGCGAACCGGTGACGCGCGCGCATTTCAACTCGGCAGCGAACTGGCCCGATACCGCGCCGATTGGGGACAGTTTCGCTCCGATGATTTTCCGAACGAAAACTGGAATTTGCGCGGAATGGCGTTTTACGAAAAAGGCGACCATGGTTCATTCCGCGAACCGGTTCCCAGCCACACATGGATCGAAGGCATGTGGCTGTATTGGGCGTTGACCGGAGATGAAGCCGTGCGCGAATCCGCCGTCGAAGGCAGCGAAGCTCTGGCTCGCATCAATTTCACGTATGACAGCGCGCTGAGCTGGAACGAATCGCGCTGGATCGGTTGGCCGACGTTGGGATTGATGGCGGCATATCGTTACACAGGCGAAGCGCGTTACCTCAACCAAGCCCGCGACAACGTCACGCTGATTGTTCAAACCGAAGAAAGTTTTGGCCGCAAAGGATTTTACGTCGGCAAAAATCCCAGCCAGCCAAACATCCAACCCTGGATGTGGACGGGATACACGCAACTCGGCGTAATTGATTATTGGCGCGAAACCGGCGATGCGCGCGTGGCCGATTTTTTGGTGCGAATGGCTGACTGGCTCATCAGCAAAGGCGACAACCCGCCGCTGAAACCCGGGCTAACGCTCAGCGACGGCAGTTACCTGCCCGCCGGAATGTCGTATTTCTGGTATCCGGACAAAATTGCCGAAGATCGTTCAGTTGGCTTGGCCGGATTCAGTTTGCCCGTGCTGACCGTCGCCGCGCGAATTTCAGGCCGTGAAGATTTGCGCCAGCGCGCCAAACAATTATTCCGCGATTACACGTTTTACCGTGATCTGCCCGATGGCCGAGCCGTTGCGCCGTCAACGCGCGCCGTCATCAATTTTCGCTCGTTGCAATTTCCTGGCTCCTCGCCCAAAGCCTACGGCCAGATGGGATTGATTCTGTCCGATGTCTTGCCCGAATTGGCGGATTCCATCGTCGCGCCGAAACCATTTGTGCCCGCGCCAACGCCGCGCCGCGAAGAATCGAACTCGGCGACGTTGACGAACGTGGCGATGAACGCGCGAGCATCGGCCTCCAGCACGCGCGTCTGGCCGGATACGGTCGGCGTCCCTGCGGCAGCCAATGACGGTCAATTGGAATTGGCGGGCAAATTGTCTCTCTGGCATTCCGAATCCAACACCGGCAAAACAGAATGGTGGCAGGTTGATTTGGGCCAAGCGTACAAAATCGAAGTGATCGAAATTCTTTTTCGCGCGGATCAGGATCAACCGTTGACGCGACGCAATTTCGAAGTGCGCGCGTCGAACGATGCCACCTTTGCCAAGTTCGCCGTGCTGGCTGCGCAGGGAGAAACGCCCGCGCCGCTTGGCCAAACCTGGCGCGCGACGCCGACCGACCCCGGCAGATATCGGTTTGTTCGCGTGCAAAAAACCCGCATTGACCGCGATCCGTTTGGCAATGCGTTTTTCAATCTGGGCGAAGTGCGGTTACTGGCAGACCCATCCGGGAAAACCACGCCTGCGCCGACTCCGCCGCTCGCTTTTCCGCCGACGACGCTGGCGCAATTGAAAGCCGCGCGGTTGCTGGTCGGCCAGAGTTTGAGCTTTGCACTGGCCACCAAACATTCCAACGGTCAGCCGCTGCAAATCACTGCGTACAACTTGCCGGAAAATGCCAGCTTCGATGCCGAGACAGGCCGATTTTGGTTTACGCCGACTTCTGCGCAAGCCGGAACTGTGTATCAGATCAGTTTTCGTTCGATTGCCGCCGGAGGCACAAATTTGCTGGTGCGGTTGGATGTGGCGGTGACGATTGATGGAGCGCCCGTGGTCAGACTGATTTCGCCCAATTTCAGCGCGCGGCTGGCCACCGACCAGACAACCTTGATCGCCTGGGCAGTTCCGCAATCGGCGCAAATCGTCAAACACCAGGTGCGACTGTCCACAGACGGCGGAGCCAGTTACCCAACAGTCTTGGCCGATTTGCCCGGTTCGACGACTCAGTTTCAATGGCGCATTTCCCGCCACCTTATCACAGGCAAACAATCACTTGTCCGGTTGATGGTGCAAACCGTGGATGCAGAAAAACGCGTCGGCGTGGATTATTCCAAACAGGATTTACGCATTACGCTGGGCAGCCCTCAAAGATGACGCCACTCTCAGACTTACCGGAAACAGACCCAAGCAAACACGACCAACGCAATGACGCTGAGCAACAACAGTTGCACGGCGGTCGCAAAATAAGCGGAATTGCCAATTGAGTTCGGATTGGCGGTCACGGCGTGGGAAGACTCCGGAGACGCGTTGGGCAAGGCGGCATCAACGGCGGGTTCAGTTTGCGAGGCTTGAGGCTTTCGGCTTTTCAAAACTCGCGCTTTGGCCGATTCGACCTTTTTCTTCAGCAAAGCGAGTTTCTTTTTGCGATCTTCTTCATTGGTCGGAATCCCCAGCGAAATGATCGAGGCTTTATGTCGGCGGGCGGGCATTTTCATCGGCCAGGGAATGGACACGATGGTGGAATCGGGTTGCAAACTGCGGCCTGCGGGTTCGGCCAGTTCATACACAATCGGCAAAATGATCGCATCTTCGCTTTGTCGCCAGGCGCGTTGCGAATCCACACGCAACGTCGGCGGGCGAAGATGAAATCCTGTTTTCGGCTTCCGCGGTTTCATGACTACTTCTCCAACGGGCAAGCTCAACGTTCATTCAGTAATTTTTCAATCTGTTTTTCCAATTTGCGATATTCCCCGCTGCCACGTCTGACGTGACGCACATTGCCGCGACGATCAATCAAAATCACGGTCGGCAAACTGCCGATTCCATATCGCTCGTCGTTGGTCACATCGTCCATTTTGCCGATGGCCACCGGATAATTGAGTTGCTGTTTGGCTTTGAAATTCCGCAGCGCGTTCAATTCCTGATCGCGCTTCAATCCTTCTTCGGTATCGGATCGGCCATACAGTTTGGTGACGCCAATGATTTCCAATCCTTTGCCGGAAAATTTCTGTTGCAACATGCGCCATTGCGGAAAGACCGTCGCGCATTCGGTACACCACATCGCCCAGAAATCCAGCAAGACGACCTTGCCGCGCAAATTGGCCAGTTGGACCGGCTCGGAATCCAACCAGCGCGGGGCGTCCAGTTCCGGCGCAGGCTTGAACATCAATCGCGCTGCAGCCAGTTCGGCTTCGTAATACGCCCTGAGCACTTCCTGCTCATTGAACTCGGTGGCCAAAACCTTTTTGTGAAATTCGTTGGCTTCGGCGCTGAATCCGCTTCGTTCCTGAGCGGCGATATATTCGGCAGCCAACGCCAGACGATTCCGGGTGAGCAAATCGGATAAATCGCGTTCCTGTAAAAATGAAAACCGGCCACGGGCGACTTTCAGGTCATACCCGCGCCGAGCATATTTGGCCACCAGATCGTATCGTCCGCGTTCGCGCACGGCGGTCGTCAACAACCGAACCAGTTCCACACGATCAGCCACTTCAAATTGATTTGGAGGCGGTTCTCGATACAACTCGTCCAACCATTTTTGCGCTTCTTCAAGTTGGTCCAATTCCACCAGCGCGCGAATGAGACCGCCGCGAACAGCGTTCGCAGTTCGGGATTTTGGTTCCGCTTGCAAAAACCGGCGACTGGCTTCGACCGTCAAGCTGTGCTGTTCCGCATTCCGGTACAGAAAAATCAGCGCCAGCAGTTCCATGTCTTTCCAGTCGGCGATTTTGAATTCCGCGGCACGGTTGGCGGCTTGTTTGCGCATCGCGTCCGCTCGTATTTCCCATTCGCTGATCTGCGCTTTTCCGTTGGCCACGTCGCGGTCGAATTCCTCTTGAGCTTTCTCTTGATCTTCCTGCAACTGACGCAAGGCTTTAGACGGTTTGCCGCTCTGCGCCCGGACAGGCGATTGCCCAACCAGGACAATGAGCACCAAAACAATTCCAACCAAACTCGTGAAGAATTCTTTTCTCGACATAATGAAACCTTTGCACGCGGGACATTTGGGAGTGGATTGCATTCTATTCGCCGCCCAACGCGCGGGCAATAGAAGTTTGCAGTGAGCATTTTC
>JAEUQP010000599.1 GCA_016789645.1 Acidobacteriota bacterium
GCAATCGCCTGCGGTAATCGTCCGGCGCGAACATCCAGTTGCAATTTGGCCAGCCGCAACCAACCGGGTCGCGCAAACTTTCCTTTGAATTGCTGTTCGATCGCGGAAACCAATTGGACGGCATCAGTATCTTTGCGTTCGGCAATCAACATTTCGAGATATTGTTTTTGCCAACCCAATCGCTCCGGCTCCTGATCTGCCTGCTGCGCGCCAACTGCGTGATCATGAGCTTCTTCAACTTCTTCCAGACTCCAGGTCGGATGCCTTCTCAGCCGATCTTCAAGGTCAAAATCCGAAATGTAATTGGAAATGCCCGACGTTCGTTTGATCAGTAATTCGTAAAACGGCGCAAGCTGTGCGCGTGGCAGCAGGGATTCGCGCACGATCATTTCCGACAGCAAGGTGTCACGCGGCACCGATTCAGCAAGCTGGCGGAAAAATGCTTCCTTCTCGCGGTCGTTCTTCTCAAAAGATTCCGCCAACGCGCGAATCAATGGTTTCAATGATTCAAACGCTTTTTCGGCTTGTCCGCCGCCCTGCCACGCGTTCAGCGGAACCTGTTTCAAATGCCAGATGACAAACGGTTGCAACTGCCCGCGAGCGTCAGCCTGTAAGCGATGCTTGCTGAGCGTTTGCAGATAAAGTTGTTCATCTTCGACAGAAACGGATTTCCCTGCCAGAATTTTCGCCCAATGCTCGTTAGCGCTTCGCACGTTGCCCAGCTCAAAATACGCCGACCCCACATCCGCCCAAACTGGTTTGTTCAACTCGTGGGCTTCGCCGCGCAATTCAATGGCGAGTTGCAAGTGTTCCAGCGCCTGTGCGGGCTGTTTTTGCTCTAACAGCCATTGGCCAAGTCTGTGCTGTTCAGCAGCGTCTTGGGGTTTGCGCTCCAGCATTGCGGGGAAAAATTGATGGCTGCGTGGCCGCCCGGTTTCGGTCAGCGACAACCAGCGTCCGTAACTGTCTGCCAGCGCAAACCAGTTGTCGCCAATCAATTCATTGGTCGAATCGGGTTTGACGGACAACATTTCGCCGATGGTTCGCCAACCGAGCGCAGTGGCGAAAAAGACCTCGTTCGACGTATTCAGATCGCGCGCTGCCAAACTCAATTCCGCCTGTCGCGAGTTGTGCCAGACGGCATTCATCGGCGCAGCCTGAATCGCCGCGCGCGCTAATTGCAGTTCGTTGTTGTGCAGCAAAAAGTTGATCAGTCGAAACCGATGCGGCGTTGGTTGCGCCACGAGCTGTCGCAATTCGGCGCGCCCGGCTTCGCCGCGTTCCAGCAACGCTTCAAAGTAACGATCTACCAGCGAAGGCGTGGCTGAAGGCTTTTCCGCCGCACTTAGAAATTCCGCGCGCAACACTGCCAGTTCGCGCTCGCCGTCTCCGGTCAACCGCGCGTATTCGGCGATCAACGCGCGATATTCCGTCGCATTCAATTTTTGCTGGTTCGCCAATTCGC
This sequence comes from Acidobacteriota bacterium, assembly GCA_016789645.1. Taxonomy (GTDB): domain Bacteria; phylum Acidobacteriota; class Blastocatellia; order RBC074; family RBC074; genus RBC074. The sequence goes on from JAEUQP010000599.1 coordinate 1,466, forward strand.
GCTCGATCAATTCGACGATGCGGGTGTACGCCGCGCGTTCGGAATAAAAATTGACCAGCGTCATCAAACGATCTCGATATATGGATTCGTGATTCGCCGTCGTCGCCGGAGCCAGTTTCGCTGCGGAATCTTTACGCGCGATCAAAATCCGTTCGGCCAGATCGTTGAACCCGGCGCGGTAACTCAAATTCAATAACATCGCCTCGGTGCCGTCGGCTTCAGCGGTCGTGCCTCCGTTTGCCACCCATTGCTGCACGTCACGATGCAGCGCAGCCAGTTCATCGCCAGTGCCGAACTCATAAGCGACTTTGCCAACCGATTCCGGCAACGCGCGATCAAAGGTTTCCAGCAATGCGCGCGCTTTACCTGCCGACAAATTGTCCGAGCTGACAGCATCGCGGCGAATGCGTTCGCGCACTTCCCACAATCGGCGCGCGATTTGATCGAGCGGTTCTTCATCGCGCAGCGCAGAAACATATCCACTCAATTCGTAAGCACTCAGTTGATGCTTGTAAAAATCTTTTGAGAACCTGTCGAAGGCTTTCCGATAAGTTTCAATCGCCTTCGCACGCTCATTGCGTGACAAAGAGGAGGCTTCCGCAAACTGTTCGCCAGGCGTTTTCGATTTCGGTTTTTCGACGGGCAATTTGGCGCGTGTGGCCTCGGCTTCACGCTTGCGACCGGCTTTGTCATAAACATCGGCCAGCAAACGAATGTAGATCGGATCGTCGTTCGTGCGCTCTACGCAAAGCGCCAAAGCCTCAATCGCCGTTTTGAACTCTTTTGCGTGGACAGCCATTTCAGCCAGTTCGCGGTGCAGTTCGATCATTTCCGGCTGATTGTGAATGGCCTGTTTCATCTGCGCGCTCGCGTTCGGCCAATCGTTTTTCGCGTCGTACAACCGCGCCAGCACCAGATTCCAACGGTAATTTTTGAACGCCTGCGCTGAAGCCTGTTGGTAATACGCGATCATCATGTCGCCGCCGCCGTAGCGTTTGGCGTATTCGACCGCCGCGTTGACCTTGTCTTCGTCGTCCGGATTGCGGTTGATGATTTCAATGTGTTGTTCGATGGCGGAATTGAAATCGCGAAGCTGCGTGAAGGCTTCGATCACTTGTTCGCGTAACTGGGCAATGGTTTGGCGCAAAGCCAGATGATCCGTTTCCTGCTCTTTGACGGCGCGAATGGTTTGGCGATACCGCTCGCGCAAAGCGCCGGCTTTCGATTGGCGAACATACAGCTTCGACAGTTCGCGGAACACATCCAGATTGGCGGGATTTTCGTCGTACAGCTTTTTCAACGTGGTTTCTGCCGCCGCCAATTGCCCGCGCTCGCTTTGCCGCGCGGCCAGCTTGCGGGCAAACACATATCGAAACCGCCCCTTGCTGCGTTGCGCGGCGCTGGCCAGCAATCGCATGGATTGTTCGCGTTTGCCCAACAGCCAGTAATAATCTGCCGCCTCGGTCAACACGCCGTAATTCGTTGGGTAAGCCGCGACCAATCGGCTAAGCGAGGCGGTTGCAGATTCTTTTTGCCCGCTGGCGACGGCACGTTCGACCAATTGCAAACGATACGAAATTTTCTGCCGTTCCGTGCTGGCAATAACGGCCAAACGGCGCAGCGTCGCCAATTCGCCTGAGGTGTCTTCGTGCTCGTGGAACAGTTCTCTGGCATCTTCCAGAAACGCTGGCCAGTTGCTGTTGGCGACTTGTCGTTTGAGCAAGGGCGCAGCATTCGGCCACCGTTCCAAATCCTGAATCAGAAACGCGTAGCCCAGAACCATTCCGTCGCGTTGATCGGCGTCGCGCGTTCGGGCCAGTTGCGCAACCAGCGCCTGACGCATTTGTCGCTGTCCGTCTTGGCCATCGGCCAGAGTTTTCAATCGCGATTTCGTTCGCCCGTAGTTCGGCGAATGCACGTGCAGGCCTTTGATGTATTCAGCCAGAGCTTCGCGCGTTTGATGTTTGGCTTCGAGCAGCGCCGCCACCTGAAACGCGTATAACGAATCGTCCTGTTTTTGCCGCCGAATCGCTTTCAACACGCGCAGCGCATCGTTGTATTGAAAGTAGTCCCAATAAATCGTCGCCGTCTCCAGGTATGTCGCTTCATCTCCGACGCCAAGCTGCAGCAGTTTTTCCCATTCGGCGGCAGCGCGTTTGAGTTCTCCCAATTCGGCAAACACTTCTCCGGCGCGCGTGCGTCGTTCGGCAGACGAAGGCAACGCGTCGGCAGCAATCAGTTGCAATTGTGCGCATTCCGCCAACGACCGTTGATCTTTCTGGCCGAACGAACGAGTGAAGGCGATCAGTCGCTCGCTGAAATCCGGCGTGTTCGGATACAAGCGGTTCAATTCGCGATATGCGTCCACGGCATCTTCGAAATTTGACAGCCACGCAGCGGCATCCGCGCGAAACATTTTGTAAATCGGATTGTCGCGTTCGCGCGCAAGTTCGGCGTGGAATCGCAATTTGCCTTCGCGCGACAAGTGAGCCAAGAACTGTTGGCGAATTTCCGCCGATTCAAAGTAATGCTCGGCCAGCAACCGTTGCCAATCGTCCCATTGTTTATGACCGGCGTAATAATCCAACAGGCCTTTGATAAACCGCTGGTTGTGGGGAAACCGCTCGTGCGCTTGCAGGTGCAAACTTAAATACAGATTGGCATCGAACGCCGTCGCGTTGTCGTTCGCGCCTGATTGGACGAAACGATTCAGGTATTGTTCGATTTCGCCATCGTTCACCCGATCGAGCAGTTCGCGCGAAAACTGATTGAACTCCGATTGACGTTTTTGCCGCAGATACCAACGCGCCAACCGATCCGTCCAAACCGTGGTCGGAAACCGCTGGATCGCCTGCTGGTAAACCCGCAATTGCTCTTCAGCCAGGTTCGTCTGCCCCAACCATTGCAACCTCTGTTCATACAGTCCTTGTTCGTCCGGATACTTTTTGGCTTCGGCGGAATACAACGCCAACACATCGGCGGCGCGATTGTCTTTCATCAATGACGCAACGTAACGAAGCAGCACGATCAAATAGGTAATTTCATCCGCCGACTGTTTTTGCCGCGTGAGCGCCACCGTGCGAAATCGCGTGTAGCTGGAACGGTAACCGTCTTCCTGGCTGAGCGTGTCGTTGATGCTGTAACCATGGTTCGTGTTCGGCGGATAAGCGCCCATCGCCGGAGTTTCGCTCGTCGGTTCGGTTCCGCCACTGATGGGCACCAACGATTCGCCAGGCTTTCGCTGTTTGCCCAATCGGTCAAGCAGTGTCTGGTAAATCTCCTGTTCACGATTGCGCTGTTCAAGCAAGATGTAAGCATCAGCCAGTTTCAATGCGACTTCGGCAAATTGCGGAGCGTCCGTATATCGTTTGTCGAATTCGGCCAGCAGCGCGGCGGCCTCTTCGGATTCTTTCGCTGCGGCGTGCATGCGAATCAAATCCAGATACATCTGCGCCAGCGCGGGTGACGTCGGATATTCGCGTTTGAACGTGTTAAACACGCGATAGGCGGCGGCGCGATTGAAAAACGCGACGGCAGTTTGCTCCGCCTGCTCAAATTCGTACTGCGAACTGGCATCGGCCAGCACCAGCGACAACATGCCGCCCAGCATTCCGGGATGCGGATCGCTTTTCGCCACATCCTGATAAAACTTCAAATCTCCATCGGTCAGCGCCGTGCGTTTGTCACCTGCATCCAGCAAAAGCTCGAAGATTTGATACACCACTTTTTCCCGCAACTCGCTTCCCTTTTGCAGATTCCCCGTCTGATGCAGCGTATACAAAAACCGCGATGCCAGTTCGGCTTCATCGTGTTTCAGCAATAACCGTGCAGTCGTCGCCAATTCTTCCGGCTTCCACTGCATGCGCCGCGCGGCGCGGGCTTTTTCAAGTTGGGTGAAAATCGCCGCCGCGCCCGATTCGTTGAATTCGTAATCGTAAAACCGGTAATGAAACAGTTTGACCGCTGTGTCGAAATTGGTCGGGTTGCGGCGAAGCGCCTGTTTCAACTCTTTGCCATAGGCGCGTAAGCGATCTCGCCCACTGAGAAATTCGTAGTAAAACTGTTGCGATTGCTCATCCGACCAAAACGGATCGAACGCGGCAACATACACTTGCTCGGCTTCTGCACCGCGGTGTAACGCCATCAACGTCTCAACTTCTTTTTTGAGGAAAAATTGTTGCTCAGCCGGGAACGAAGTTTTGTATTGCCGGATGGCTTGCAACGCGGCGGCATCATCATCCTGTTCGATCAAGTGTTCGATGAATCGTTCGACGATTCCGAACGCCGCCGGATCAGCAGCAATCAACCGCTTGAAAAATTCCGGGCGCTGGTATTTAGCCAGACGATGCTTCGCGGCAAGTTCGATCAGTTCGCCCAACACAGTCGCGCGTTCCTGAACAGGCGAAACGTCAATCAGGCGTTCCAGCGTCGCGGCCTGTTCACCAAACCGGGCGCGGCGGTTGTAAAAACTGGCGAGCGATTTCAGCGCCGCCGGTTTGTTGGCTTCCAGTTCAACGTATCGCAGCATTGCCTGATGCGCCGCTTCCATATCGCCGAACTGTTCATTCAGTTCCGCCAGCTTCGATTGAATGTCGCTGTCCTGCGGAAAGCTGCGCGCCACTTCGGCCAAGCGCGTGCGAGCTTCGGCGGTGGGATACGGCACAATGGCTTGCACGCCGAAAAACTCTGCGCGGGTGAACAGCGCGGCTTCGATTTGCGCGGCGCGTTCGGATTTCTGTCTGGCTGTGGTTTCGGCGGCGCGTTGCGGTTTGATGGCAGTGAACGCCACCGCCAATGCAATCAAGGCCAGTGCAATCCATCTTGCTGAGTTGGATTTCGATCTGTTCTTCATTCCTTTCCTCCCTCGCTTCACCGCCCGATCACCGAAACCATCACGTCCACGCTGGATTGGTTGTGCGCAAAATCTTCGGCGGAAACCGTCAGCGCGTATTGTCCGGAAGCTAGTCCGGCAGGAACGCGCAACCGGCCAACGCTCGCTTTTTCTTTTTCCGACCAAGCCAGCGACACCGGCTGCGCGCCGTACAGCTTGGCCACCAATCGCACGGTGTCTTTGTCGGCGCTCACCTTGACCAGCAGTTCGTCGCCCGCACGAACGGTTTGCGAATCCACGCGGGCTGCGAGCTTCGGCGCGTGGCTGTCAATGACGAAGCTTTTCTCTTCCTGATACCCGTTGCCCTGTTTGTCGGTCAGCAACAACCGGCAGCGATACGTACCATCCGGCATCCACGCCGGCGCCAGAAAGCGCGCCTGCCAGACGCCTTCGCCGGGCAGGAATTTCAACGGCAGGGTTTCGCCGAACGGCAAGACGGCGAACACCTCTTTGATGGCGGGATCGGTTTTGACGCGGATGACCGGGTCGCCGGGCTGAATGACGCGCGGGCGCAGCAACGAACGCGGCGCAGCCAGAAACGCCGTGTAAGGCGTGACGAATTTGTATTTCTGCGACAAACGAATGATTTCAGCGATGTAATCTTCGCGCTCGCCGTTCAGGTTCATTTCATACAGCAACGCATCCACGCGCGCTCGTGCCCACACTCTGGGCAGATGTTCGTGCGCGGTTTCAAGCTGCGGCAATGTGACGCGTCGCGCGAGCGCAATATCCTGCTCGCCGAATTTGCCCTGAATTTTCACTTCGGCGTTTTGCTGTGCCCCGCCTGAATGTTTGTATCGCCCGACGAACGCCACACTTGCGCCGTCAAAACTATGCTGCGATTGCGAAGGTGATTGCACTGAATACACGTGTGAAAAACTGGCCGGGTTGGCGGCGACGAACTTCAAATCGTCAATGCTGGCGCTGCCAAGTTGCGCAAAAACCAGTTTCAGTTGCGGCGAGATGTCTTCGGTTTCGCGCGCCTGTGCAAAGTAGCCTCTGCATTTCTGCGTCAGGGTTTCGAGCAAACTGCGGTTCGTGTCGCCGCCGATGCCCAACGCGTAGAGCCTGGTCTTTTGCGAAGAGCCGGAGTTGTTGGCGGTGTCAAAAGCCTGCGCAATGCGTTTGATGCTGACGGTTTTCAGCGTCGGGTTGGCGTCGGAAATCAACACGACGCTGCGTTCGCCTGCCGGAAAGGCGCTGGCGAGTTCAACGGCTTTGACCAGCGCCTGCCGCAAATCGGTTCCGCCGCCGAGCATGGACGCTTTGACAAACGCCAACGCCCGTTCGACGTTTTCCGTTGTGGCCGGTTGTGGAGCAGCGGCAAACGGCGCAAAGCCATCGTTGAACAGCGCCAGATTGAACTGATCCTGCGGCTGCAAACTGTGCAGGAAAAAGTCCACGGCTTCGACCGCGCGCGTCAGCTTTTCGCCGTGCATCGAAAGCGAAGTGTCGAGCAGCAGCAAAACGCGACGTGGGGCGCTTGCCCGGTCGCTACCGCTCCCGGTTCCGTTCCGCTGGTTGAAAATGGCACGGGCTTCAAAGTATCCGTCAGGATTATTGACGGCGAGCGCAGGATCACGCAGGTCATACGCCGAAATGCGCTCCGGCGCGCGATGGGCGATGAACGACAGCGCGCTTTGCTGGACGTTGATCGAATACTCCAACGAAAAATCTTCTTTCAGTTCCAGGTTGTTGGCCGTGAATTCGTACTGCTGTTCGTTGCCCGAATTGCCTGATTGCTGTTTGACCGGTTTCATCGCGTAAGCGGCGGAAAATTTGAGCGGCGAAATCGGCGCATCGCTCAGCATCGTGACGCGCAGAGAAAAATCGCCGACGCGCTGCGTCTGGCCAAACGAAGCTTTGAGCGGAAAGCTGAACCGGGAAGCAAGGTTTTCGACCGGCAGCATCTCGGTGTATTCCAGTTCGACGCGTTTCGTGCCGTAAGCCGGAATCGGAAACACCTTGGCCGAAAACGCCGACGCCCCGCCGTGTTCGTCGTCCTGTTGCAACAATCCCGGATCGGTCACCTGCGCTTTGATCTGTTCGTAAAGTTTTTTGGCGCGCCGTTTTTCCAGAATCACGCCGGGCAACCGCAGGTCGCCATCCCAGACGGCAAAATCCGCGATGGAGCTTTGCGGCGGCAAGGCGAACAGATATTTGCCTTCCAAAGCCAGGTTTCGATGATTGTCGAAAATTTGCAGCACGCGGACGTGGGCGTGTTGATTGTCAATCGTCACGTCCACTTTCATCACGGGCAGCGACAGAATCGGATCATTCGATGTGTTTTGGATCGTCGTCGGAATCAACACGCCGGATTGCGCGCGGCTACGA
>JAEUQP010000621.1 GCA_016789645.1 Acidobacteriota bacterium
GGCGGCTCCCAGTCCCGCACCATCCTGTGCCAGCGAAACCGTCATGCAATGCAGACAGGAAATCGTGTACAGGTAAGCGCCCAATGGATGCGCCAGGTTTTTATGCACGTGGCTGGAACCGGCGATGTCCTGCATCAGAAAGACGCCATCGTCGGTCAAGGAATTGGCAATGGCGCTCAACACCGCAGCCGGTTTTGCCTGGTCGTGAATCGCGTCAAAGGCCGTTATCAGGTCAAATCGCAATTTGCCATTGATCGCAGCCACGTCTTTTACTTCGAAACTGATGTTGTTCAACTTCTTTTCCGTCGCTTCCCGTCTGGCATCGGCAATGGCTTCTGCCGAAAGGTCATAGCCAGTGAAGTTGCTGTTCGGGAATTTCTGCGCCATTTGAATCAGCGCGCGGCCTCGTCCGCAGCCGACATCCAGCACTTCAATACCGCTGCGCAGTTTTTCCGTCAGCCCTGGAACCAGCGGCAAGATGTGATCGAACAATCCGGTCACGGTGGTTTGATTGCTTTCTTCGGCCATCACTTCGTGAAATCGCGGGTAGGCCGAATAAGGTACGCCGCCACCGTTGCGGAAACATTCGACAATTTGGTCTTCGACACTGGCCAGCACTGGAATGAACTGCGCGGATACGGCCAGATTGTTCGGCGAAGCGGCGCGGGTCAAAAATGCTGCGTGTTCGGCAGGCAAACGATAAGTTGCGGTCGTTTCGTCGTATTCCACAATTCGACCGGTGGTCATGGTTCCCAGCCATTCCCGCACATAACGCTCGTTCAACCCGGCGGATTTGGCAATTTCCACGCTGGTTGCTGCGGGCAATTTGGCCATGGTGTCGAACAGGCGAACTCGGTGACCAATGCTGACCATCAACGCCGTGGCCGAATTATTCAGAATGCCAAGCATGCGCTCGGCAAACTGATCCGCCTTGGCTTCATTGAATGTTGCTTTCATTGCTTGAACCATCTTTTCTCCTTCAAAAATGAAGAGGGCAGGTCTTCAACCTGCCCATCCTGAATTGCGGCAGGATTGACACCTGCCTCGTGCATTGAGTTACTGCTGATTGATCTGGCACTGGCAGTTGGAGCCTTTGAAAACGCCGCTGTAAATGATGGCGGTTCGTCCCGGTTTCAGATTTTTCGGCATCAACTTGATGGTTTCGACACCAGTTGAGCTGTCAAATTTCACCGGTGTGCCTTTGGCAATCACTCGGTCGGTGTGGTTGGTAACCAACACCTGTTTGAAGTTGCCCCCTTCCACGCGGCACGTCAGCTCACGTTTTTCCGTCGAGCTTGCACCGCCCGGATTCGCCGATGCCCCGCCGACCAGCGCCAGGGCGAACACCAACATCAAGGTCATACTTTTCAGACAAACTTTCACTTTGTTATTGATCGTCATAAACTCCCTCCAAAAATTTTGTGGTCATCGTTTTGCGCCAGCGTTTGGCGCGGGCTGAAACTTAATCGGCAAGCGCTGGAAAGTCTTGAGAGCGAACTCAAACCATTCTCAAATCGTTCTCAAAACCTGGGTTCAAAACGATTTCAAAGACTTTTCAAACGGCTTATGTCCAATTCCGCCAAACACTTTTACGATTTCGACCGTTTTCGCATTGACGCCACCGAACGCGTGCTGCTTTCGGATGGCGAAATCGTCACGCTGACTCAAAAGGCGTTTGATGTCTTGCTGGCGCTGGTGGAACGGCGCGGGCAAATCGTCAGCAAAGAAGAATTGATGGAATTGGTCTGGCCGGACACGTTTGTCGAAGAAGGAAACCTGGCCCAGAACATTTACACGCTGAGAAAAGTACTGGGACAGACCAACGACGGGCAGGATTTCATCAAAACGGTTCCCAAGCGCGGTTATCGGTTTGTTTCAACCGTCAGCGAACACAAAGAATTTCAGTCGGAGTTTCTCCACGAATCACCTGCGGCCAAGAATCTTCCCGCCAAACCGGCGGCGTCCAATTCCGTCGTCGTGCAGTTTCCCAAAGAGCATCGCGCTCCGGTTCGCCAACCGGTTGAGGAAAGTTGGCGGCAATCCATCCGTCGTCACAAGATACTGGCTGTTACGTTAGCGGTTTTGTTTCTGGGTTCGGTCAGTAGTCTGATCTGGCTGGGCGCGAGTTCCGACTGGAATCTGTTTTCGAACGGCTCCACGGGCAAATTGACGCTGACCAATTTGACGACAACGGGCAATGTCGCCTGTTCGGCAATTTCTCCGGATGGAAAGTTTGTCGCGTATGCCATCACCGAAACGCCGCAACGAAGCAGTTTGTGGTTGATGCAACTGGCCTCGCTGAATACACAGCAAATCGTGGCCCCGGCGGAACTGCAATATCACGCAATGACTTTTTCGCCCGACGGACAATTCATCTATTACGTCGCCCGGGAACGCCAATCGCCACGCACGTTATTCAAAGTTTCCGCGCTTGGTGGAGCGTCGAAAAAACTGCTGGACAATGTCGAGACAGCAATTTCCTTTTCTCCTGACGGTTCCCGGTTCGTGTTTCGCCGTTCCATAGACCAACGTCGCGAAGCAGTCCTGTTCGCAGCCAATGCCGATGGCAGCGACGAAAAAGAACTCGCGTCAGTCAAATATCCCGAAGGGATTGGCGACCCGGCGTGGTCGCCGGATGGAAAGATCATCGCTTGCGCCATTGGGCAGGCAGACGGCAGCGCAAGCGCGTCCGTCGTCGCCGTGCGCGCCGACGATGGAGCTATCAAACCCATGTCCGCTCAACGCTTTCGCTGGATCGGCCAACTCGCCTGGATGCCGGATTCCAGCGGAGTGATGATGGTCGCCAGCCAGAATACGAACCAAACTCGCCAGGTCTGGCGGCTGGAATATGCGACCGGCGAAGTCCACCGCGTGACCCGCGACAGCAATACCTACAATCGTCTGAGCCTTTCCGCCGACGGCAAAACAATCCTGGTGACGCAGGTTAAACAAGTGACGAACGTGTGGATGATTCCGCGCAATGAGCCTCAACGCACGGAACAAATTACCGTTGGCGCGGGCGGGTATCGCGGCAGA
>JAEUQP010000586.1 GCA_016789645.1 Acidobacteriota bacterium
GGCGGCAGAGCCGGCATCTGATCCGCGGCGAAACGCGGCAGCAGAGCATCGGTCGTTGCCAGATAATAAATCGCAGCGGCGATGACGATGGCCGATTTTTTGGCGTCGTCTTCGATGATGCGTTCGTACGTGTCCAGGTTCGTGTGCCAGGTGATGTTGAAATATTCGATCGGGTCTTGAGCGACGCCGATGCCCGGCAAACCGGCCTGGTTGAAAGAAGTGTGATCCGAACCGCCCAGCCCACGACTGCGCGAAGGCAGAACGCCGAAAAATCCCAGGTCTTCAAACGGAGCCAGTGCCGCGCGCAATCCGGTAGCAGATTCTTCGGGGCCAAACACGCTCATGCCGCGAGCCTTGCCCGTGCCCGAATCAATATTGAAATAGCCGCCGAACTTGGCGAATTCCGGTTTGGGATTTTCCGCCGAACCGAAATGTTCTTTGACATAAGCCAGCGAACCGAGCAGACCTTGTTCTTCGCCGCTCCATAGCGCGACGCGGATGGTGCGGCGCGGAGCCTTGATCGCGCCCGCTTTGACCAGCGCGTTGATGATGCGCGCGGCTTCCATCATGGTCGCGCAGCCGATGGCGTTGTCGGTTGCGCCGGTTGCGGCGTGCCACGAATCCAAGTGTCCGCCGAGCATGATGACTTCGTCTTTTTTGTCCGTGCCGGGGACTTCGGCGATGGCGTTGTATGACGTTTTGCCTTCGGGATAATCGCGATTGACGATGTTGACTTCGACTTCGACCGGAGTGCCGTCTGCCAGAATGCGGCTGATGCGTCCGTAATCTTCGTTGCTGATGATGGCCGTCGGAACGTTTTTCGACGGATCGAAGGTGCGGTTGTTGAAGGCGCGAATGCGGCGCTGTTCCATGCCGCTATCGTTGAAGCGAACCAATGCGCCGGCGGTCAGCAAAAAGTCATCGAGCCGTTCGGCGACTTCGCGGGCGTTCAGCTTTTTGGGCTGGCCGGGTTGAGCGGGCGGTTGTTGCGGCGGGCCGCCAGGGCCACCGGGTCTGTTGCCGGGACCGCCTGCGGTCGGACTGCCGGAAAACCGCGCTTTGGCCTGAGCATCGTCCATGCGTTTGGCGGGCGGATTGATGACGACGGGCAACACAGCGTGTTTGCCAACCATGACAATCTTGTCTTTGATTTTGGGACGCTCGGCTTCCAAGTAAGCCTTGAATTCGTCTTCGGTCGGCGCAGCAGGCGGAATCAGTTGATACACCTGAGCCGTGACAGTTCCTTTCGTGCTCGGCGTCCAGCCCAACACTTCAATCATCAGCGGTTCTTTGAACGGCGACAGCACGTGCGCCGACGCGCGTTCATTCAACCAGCCGGCGTGGCCGAAATCCCACGCTTCCAGATGAGCGTTGGTGAAACCCCAACGTTCCATTTCCTTGATCGCCCATTTGGCGGCGTTTTCGTGGTTGGGCGAACCGGTCAAACGCGGGCCGTACACATCCGTGAAATAATGCAGCACGCGCATGATTTGGGCGTTGTCCATTCCTTCTTTGCGGATTTTGGCTTGCACGTCCGGATCGGGCGCGGGGCCTTGGGCAAAGGCAGACAGCGGACTGGTCAGCAGGGTCAAACAGAGCAGTGCGACTCTGAGTTTTCTCAGCATAGAATTCTCCTTGAAGAGCAGGTTAGGTGGACAGGATTTGCAGGATTCAACAGGGTTGATTGAGTCAGCGCCGCAATCGGTGGCGAACGAGTTCGGCTTTCGTCAGCATCGCTCTTTACCGATCGCGGCGCTGATCCATCGCGTTCTGATCCTGTGAAATCTTGTAAATCCTGTCGAAGATGTTTGTCGTTGTCGGCGGCTATTGTCGCTTTTTCGCCTTGCTTGACAAGCTTTCAAGCGCAACTTTAGACTCCGCGTCCAATTCGACAATCCAAAACAACGAAAGTTTCACTCCCCGAAAAACCGATGCGTGTCATTCTGGCTTCCTCCGAAGTTGTGCCTTACTCGAAAACCGGCGGGCTTGGCGATGTGGCCGGAGCGTTGCCACATGCCCTGTCTCGCATCGGCTGCGATGTGGCGGTGATCACGCCACGTTACACCGGTTACGGCAAACGCCATGGCGACGTGGTCAGCCACGAAACCGGCGAAATGATCTTTGACGATCTGCGCGTGCCGTTTGCCGGGACGATCAAATATGCCGCCGTCTGGCGCGATTGGATGGACGGCGCACCGGTTTACTTTATAGATAACGTTGAATACTTCGGCCATGGTTACATTTATGGCAGCGGAAATTTCGACGCCGAACGGTTCGCCTTTTTCAGCCGGGCGGTGCTGGAACTGGCCAAACGCATTGGCGGCTCGCCGGATGTGATTCATTGCAACGATTGGCAGACGGGATTCATTCCGGCTTATTTGCGGAACGTTTACTGGAACGATCCGTTCTTTGCGCGCACGGCGACGCTGTTCACGATTCATAACCTGGCCTATCAGGGATTTTTTGAAAAAGATTTGTTGCCGAAATTTGGCTTTGACTGGCAGGTTTACGAAGGCTTTGAATTTCACAACGCCGTCAGTTCGATGAAAGCCGGGTTGCATTTTTCGACGGCGCTTTCCACCGTCAGCCCGAAATACGCCGAAGAAATTCAAACGCCGGAATTTGGCAACAAGCTTGATCCGCTGCTGCGCTGGCGGCGAGGCGATTTGCTGGGCATTTTGAACGGCGTGGATTACAACGAATGGAATCCGGCGACGGATAAACATCTGGCGGCAAATTATTCGGCAGACAATCTGGACGCCAAAATGGCCTGCAAACGCGATTTGCTGGAAAAATACCATTTGCCGGTTGATCTGGATAAACCCATCGTCGCCATCGTCACGCGGCTGACTTCGCAAAAAGGAGTTGATCTGACGCGCGAAGCCATCTGGCGCATTCTGGAAACCGGCGCCTATTTCATTCTGCTGGGTTCCGGAGCCGAAAGTTATGAAGATTATTTCCAGCACGTTCGCGACACGGTTCCCAAACAAGTGGGCGTGTATTTCGGGTTCAGCACGCCGCTTTCGCATCAGGTCGAAGCCGGAGCCGATCTGTTTTTGATGCCTTCGTCTTACGAACCGTGCGGGTTAAACCAGATGTACAGTTTGAAATACGGAACCGTGCCCATTGTTCGCGGCGTAGGTGGACTGGACGACACGATCACGAATTTCGAGCGCACGACCGAACGAGGCAACGGCTACAAGTTTTACGAATATTCTGCGGATCGGCTGGTCGAAAAGTTCTATGAATCGCTGATGGTGTATTACGACCGGGATTTGTGGCGAAAATTGCAACGTAACGGCATGCGCGAAGACTTTTCGTGGGAACGCGCCGCGCACAATTATGTCCACGCGTACCATAAAATTGTCGAAGCGCGATTGTCGCGCGGCTGGTAAAAGAAATGTTTTCTCGCAAAGAAAACCAAAACAGGATGAACAAGATTTTTTCAGGATGAGCAAGATCAACCATTAATCCTGTCAATCCTGAAATCAATCATGTCCATCCTGTTTTGAAAGCTTCGTGAAGCTTCGTCTGTCTTTGTGGGCGGAAAAGCCAAATAGTTTGTCTGTTTGCTGGCTGACGTAGGGCGTTTGGTATAATGCCCGCCGGTAAACGAACCGAATTTGAAACCAACGTGAACCAATGAGTTCACGCAACTTTTTTTCAAGGAGTAGACAATGAGTCAATTTGTTTCTGAAGTGAGTGACGCGAACTTTGAAGCTGAAGTCCTGCAATCGGATAAACCCGTTTTGGTGGATTTTTGGGCACCGTGGTGTGGCCCGTGCCGCCAGATCGCACCTTCGGTCGAAGCGGTCGCCGAAAAATTCCAGGGCAAAGTCAAAGTCATGAAAATGAATGTGGACGAAAATCTGGACGTGCCGTCGAAATACGGCGTCAAAGGCATTCCCACGTTGCTGGTATTTTCGGGAGGTCAGGTCGCTAATGGCTATGTCGGCGCTTTGCCGCAAGCAGCGATTTCGGACTTGGTCGAAAAGGCTTTGGCCTAAATCGGTTAGGCTTATCGGAGAAACTTTCCACGAAGCACACGAAGGATCACGAGGACAGGATTAGTTTTCGTGCTCCTTCGTGTTTCTTCGTGGAGGAAAAAGAAACGCATGAACTTAGCAATCATCGGAGCGCAGTGGGGAGACGAAGGCAAAGGCAAGATCGTTGACCTGATTGCGCCACATTTTGACATCGTTGCCCGTTACCAGGGTGGTCACAACGCAGGCCACACCGTCATCATCCGTCGCAACGGCGAAGACCAGAAATTCGTCCTGCATCTGATTCCTTCCGGCATTACCCATCCCGGCAAAACCTGCGTCATCGGCAACGGAGTCGTCGTTCACCCCGGCGCGCTGCTGACCGAAATTGACGAGCTTCGCGCCAAAGGTATCGAAGTCAGTGCCGCAAATCTGCTGATCAGCAACCGCGCGCATTTGATTTTGCCGCACCACATTGCGCTGGATCGCGCCATCGAAGCCAGTCGCGGCAACAGCGCCGTCGGCACAACGATGCGCGGCATCGGCCCGGCGTACGAGGAGAAAATGGCTCGGCGAGGCATTCGCGCGGGCGATCTGACCAACTCGGCTACGCTGGTGGAAAAGCTGGCGCACAACGCCAAACAAGCCAACCGGTTGTTGGCCATGTTCGGCAGCGATCTGATTGACGAAAAACAGTTGATCGCGGACGGTTTGCGCTGGAGCGAGTTACTCGCCCCGCACGTTACCGACACGACCTATTTCCTGAATCAAGCTACCCGACAAGGGAAGTCCCTGTTACTCGAAGGCGCGCAAGCCACCATGCTGGACATTGACCACGGTACGTATCCGTTTGTTACTTCGTCCAATTCTTCGGTTGGCGGAGCCTGCACCGGAGCGGGCATTCCGCCTTCGGCGATCAATGCCACCATTGGAGTCATCAAGGCCTACACCACGCGCGTCGGCGGCGGCCCGTTTCCGACGGAACTGAACGACGCGCTGGGCGAAGCCATCCGCGCCAAAGGTGGCGAATATGGCGCTTCGACCGGACGCCCGCGTCGCACCGGCTGGTTCGATGCTGTCGTCGCCCGGTACGCGGTGATGGTCAACGGATTGGACGCGCTGGCGCTGACCAAACTGGACGTGCTGGACGATCTGGACGAACTGAAAATCTGTGTGGCGTACAAAATCAACGGCCAGGTAACTGACCAGGTACCTTACGACGCCG
>JAEUQP010000646.1 GCA_016789645.1 Acidobacteriota bacterium
GCGCATGACCGATGGGCCGGAAATTGCAATTTCACCGACGCCGAGTTCGTCTTTGCCCACCAGCCGGATTTCCGTTCCCGGCAACGGTTTGCCCGCCGAGCCAATGATGTTGTCGTCAAACGGCGTAAAGGTTCCCGCGCCAAAGGTTTCGGTCAGCGCATAACCTTGCTGCACGGTGAAGCCCAGACTGTACAAATCGCGGATGATGCGCGGATCGAAATACGAACCGGCGCTGACCAACAGACGGAGATGTCCGCCGAAGACTTGATGCACTTTGGCAAACACCTTCGGCCCCAGGTTCAAACCGGTCATTTGGCGAACGCTGCGGCAAAGCCCAAGCAACAACTTGAAGACAATCCGAACGCTCAGCGGCTTGCTTTGCACTTCGTCAAAGATTTTTTTGTGAAGCAGGTAGAACACCTGCGGCACGGCGGGAAAGACCGTAACTTTGGCTTTGGTCATTGTCCGCATCAGTTCGACGCTGTTCAACGCGCGCAGGTACGTGGCGGAGCCGCCTTTCAGCAGCGGCATCAGCACATTCGCCAGCGTGGCAAAGATGTGATGCGACGGAATCACTGCCAAGGCCTTGTCCGTGGCCGACACGCGAATGTATTCCAGCAAGCCGTGCATGGTGTTGGTGATGCTGCGATGTTCGATGACGACGCCTTTGGGTTTTCCGGTCGTGCCGGAGGTAAAAAAGATCATGCCCACATCTTCGGACGCGATTTCCGGCAAGGCTTCGACGGGCAGGGATTGCTGAAATATCTCGTTGACGCTGAGCGCGTCTTCGTTGGATTGCGCCGCATCGAGTAGCACGACGGTCGGCGGCGCGGTCAACGTCGCCGCGACGCCTTTGATTGCCGTAAGCTTTTCTTCGACCGAGAAAATGAATTTGCTTTGGGTGCGCTCCAGAATCGAAGCAAGGTCGTGGGTGGAATATTCAAAATCCAGCGGAACGATGACAGCTCCGATTTGAATGACGCCGAGATAGGCCACCACCCAGTTGGGCGTCAGCCGCGCCCAAAATGCGACGCGGTCGCCTTTGGCAATTCCGCGCTGGCGTAGCGTCTGGCCAAGCTGCGCGGCAAAGTCCATCACTTGCCGATACGTGTAGCGCGTGTCCGTTTCGTCGCCGAACATTTCCAGCGCGATGTTGTCGGGATATTGGCGAGCGGCGTGTTCGATCTCCGCGAAGATATTGGTTGGCATAAAAACCTCGCAGCTTGAACGGATGAGGCAACCGCACTGGTTACCGGTCGTGGTGTTGACCCGCTCTGATTTCCAGATCGCGCAACCAGCCTTCTGCTGTTTCCCACAATTTGCGCGAAGCGTGGCGATGGAAGAATCCGAAATGATCAATGCGTTCCATTTCGTAATCCTGCGGGCGAATGAGTTCGCGGCGCACGTCGGCGTTTCGGTACACGCGCGTCAACGCTTCGACGGCTGCGGCGGGCGCGTATAACTCATCGTCGTGAATCGTCACCGCCGTCAACGGACGCGCGAATTCGGCAAAGCGCGGTTCGACGTTCGCGCCCGTGATTTCAGTGAACACGCCACTGCGCCCCCATCTGATCCATTGATTGACTGCCCGACCTGAACATTCGGTGGGAAAGGTGTACGAAGAAATCGGCAAGCGCCCAAGCAAGCCGATCAGCAGAGGAAACACAGCATAGGCGTATTCAATGCGGACTCGCCCCATGCCTTTGTAAAGTTTGGGAATGCCGCGCTGAGAAGAGATGAGCAACGCACCGTGAACGTCGTGACGAATCGGACTTTGGCCGATCAATTGACCGCCGATGCTGTGCGCGATGGCCGCCAGAAATTTCGGGTTGGCGAGTCGTTTTACTTCGGCGACGGCGGCAGGCAAATCCAGGTTCGCCCAATCATCCAGTGTGACGTGAGCATCGGTCGCTCCGTCACGCGAACCGCCGACACTGCGGTAATCAAAAGTCAGCACGCCCCAACCTTGCTTCGCCAAAAACGCCGCGAAAAAGTTCAGGTATTCCTGCGGAGCAGCCAGTGCGGGAACGAACACGACGCTTCGTTCCGCAGACTGCGTTCCCGGCCACCAACGCGCGGATAATTGGCGACCATCCGATGCCGCTATGCTGATCTGTTGCCGTGCGATGTTCAATGCAATTTCCTATTTGGCCGCAAATTGAAATTCAGTTGAAACCACAAAAAGCGCAAAAGACACAAAGCTACATCAAGCCAAAACCTTTGAGACAGGATTGACACGATTTTCTCAGGATGAGCAGGATTCAAGCCAAGCCGGGTCAATTCCAGCATGAATGGTTCTTGCAAATCCTGTTCGGAAATCCCGTGAATCCTGTCAAAGAAAAATGTCTCAGTGCTTGCCCTGAAGCTATCTCATCTCAGGCAGCCAGTTGAGCGGCTTCCAAGCTTGGTTTGGCAGCGGAAGCTTCTTCCGTCGGTTTGGCCGCTTCGTGGTTTTGTTTGCGGCGATAGGCTTTGATCAATTCGGCGCGACTGGTTCCCAGGGCTTTGAGCAGCGGGAACACGCCGTGTTGCAGAAAGTATTGCGGCGTGACGCCGACGCCACTGATTTTCAGCCGTTCGTCGTATTCCGGGATCAAGCCGATGCCGGGCATGTAAAAGTTGAAAACGACGTGCGCCAAATCTTCGAGCGCGCCTTCCGGGTCTTCCTGCAATTCAAACTGAAGAATCTTCTGGTAAAACCCGCGATGGGCGGCTTCGTCGCGACTGACCAGAAAGTAAATCTGTTGCAGCAACTCGTTGCCGTTCTCTTTGGCCTTGTCGCGTTGGGAGGCGTAAATCAAATAGGTGGCCGATTCCTGCAACGCGCCGTAACAATTCATCTGCCGCCGGGTTTTGAAGGGCAATTGCCAGACTTTGCCGAAGATGTGATCTTCGAAGGCGTTGTATTGCTCTTCGGTTCTGAGACCGGAGCGAATCAGGTATTCCCGATAGACCAGCGCGTGTTTCGATTCTTCGTACCCCCAACTGGCTTCGAACCATGCCGCACCAAACAAATCGCGCGTCATCTTGAAGGCGTTGGAGGTGTAATCGGGAACGTACAATTCGACGCCGCAGAAGGTTTCCAGACAGACGGCGTCTTCTTCAGTGTTGAGAGCAGGGTTCATCTTTTCCCACGCCACGTCGTTGAACGGATTCCAACGGCGTTTTTTCTCCGCCGTATCGAAGTACTCGCAATAGGCTCGATACATCTTTTCACGTTGCGAAAGGGTTGCGCTCATATTCACCTCCTGTTGATGTAGGGCAGGTTTTCCAACCTGTCCCGAATCTCGCGCTGATGAAGTGTGGGCAGGTTGGAAAATCTGCCCTACTTTTCAGATTTGCTGGCGAATCAGTTTCACCAGCCCGCCGATGGTGTTCAGCGGAGCCAGTTCGTCGTCGGGAAGCCGGATATTCAGTTTGTCTTCCAGATGCCCGGCGACTTCCAGTGCCGTGATGGAACTGATGCCCAGCGCGCTGAGCGTGCTGTCCATCGTCAAAACGGCATTTGCATGTTGCGGCGAGGATTGAACCAAAGCCTCTTTGATCAAACCCAAAATTTCGTCATCGGTCACAGTGAGCCTCCAATTGAAATCGAATCAAGGTTGAGAGCGGATGAAAAACAGTCGTCAGTCCACGCGCCGCAGCACAAGTTGCGCCAGCGACTGGAAGCCTTTTTCAAACACGCCGACACAGCCGTTCAGGTAACGTTCGTAATCGGCAAAGGTTTGGTCGCCCCAGCGTTCCCGAATTTCGGCTTCGTGTTGTCGCAACCGATGCAACCACGCAGCCGATGTTTTGGCGTAATGTTCGCGCCGAGTATACAACTCCATCACTTCCCAGTACGGATTGACGGCGGCCAGAATGGCTTCGGGGCGCGGCGTGATCGCGCCGGGGAAAATCGTGCTGGTTCCCCATTCCAGATCGCGGATGTCTTCGCGTTTGCGCGGCAACAATGCTCCGATCACGCTTTGCAATCCGAACATCGCGCCGGGATTCGTCCATTGCCAGGCGCGGCGAAAGTAATCGCGATACACGCGAATGTTTTCTCCGTCGCGCACCTGTTGAGGAGTGGCGATGTGTTCGAACATGCCGATGCTGATGATGGCATCAAATTTCTTTTGCGGTTGGTAATCCAGATACGAAATCAACTCGGCGGAAATGCCCGGCGTGGCTTTTTGCCGAATGGCGGAAAACTGCGCTTCAGAGAGCGTAATGCCGGTGACGTCTTTGACGCCTTTTTCCACTGCCAGAAATTCCATCAATCCGCCCCAACCGCATCCGATGTCCAACACGCGTTTGTCGGGCGTCAATTTGGTTTTGTCGTGAAAAAACTGAAGCTTGTTGAGTTGCGCCTGTTCCAGATCGTCCGTGCCTTCAAACAACGCGCACGAATAAATCATCCGCCGGTCGAGCCAGAGACTGAAAAATTCGTTCGAGACATCGTACGTGACGGCAATATCGGCTTTTGTTGACAAGGTGATTCCTTCCTCTTGGAGGTTTGTTTTACAACTCTGCGATTTCGCCCTGCTCGAAAAGTTGCTTCATCTTGCGGCGTTGCAGTTTGCCGCTGGTCGTCCGCTGCAAGGTTCCGCCTGGAGCCAACACAACGCGAAAGACTTCCAATCCGACCGATTCCAGAACCTTGACGCGGATCGCCTGTCGCAAGGCTTCAGCATCTTCGCGCGCATCGGCTTCGGCGATGAGCACCAATCGTTCGTCGGCTCCTTCTTGAATACTGAACGCCACGACGTTGCCGCGTTTGATGCCGGGCACATCGCGCAGCGCCCATTCAATATCCTGTGGATAATAGTTTGCGCCGCGAATGATGATAAGTTCTTTGCTGCGCCCACAGACAAACAATTCTCCGTCGGCCAGATACCCAAGATCGCCGGTGTGCAGCCAACCATCGCGCCACGTAGCGGCGGTGGCATCGGGGTTTTGAAAATACCCTTGCGTGACGCTGGGGCCGCGAAACACGATTTCGCCGACTTCGCGGTCGGGCAACGGTTCGCCGTGCTCGTTCACAATGGTCAGATGATGCTCCGCCAGTGGAAACCCGCAAGAAACAAATTCCCGTCCATTGCCCTCGGTTGCCAGAATAGCTTTACCACGTTTGAGTTCATCAGCGTTGATAAATTCTGTGCGAATCGGCGAACCGGGTTTGTGCAGCGTAATGGCCAGCGTGGATTCCGCCATTCCGTAACTCGGCAAAAAGGCTTCAGCGCGAAATCCTGTCGGAGCCAATCGTTCGGCAAAACTTTTTAGTGTCGCGGCCTGGATCGGTTCGGCTCCACACCCGGCAATTCGCACACAACTCAAATCCAGATTTTCCAGATCGGAATCGCGCAGCCGCTTCACGACCTGAGCATACGCGAAATTTGGCGCGTAGGTGATTGTCCCTCGATATTTGTGCAGCGTCTTCAGCCAGAGCCGCGGATCGCGGGCAAATGAACTGGTTGACAACACGACCACCGGCCCGATGTACACCAGCGGCCCCAGAATGAATCCGATCAACCCCATGTCGTGATACAGCGGCAACCAACTGACACCCACGTCTTCGGGGCCGGGATACATGCCGCGCTGTCCCATAAAGCCACGCATATTGGCCATCAGATTGCCGTGCGAAACCATCACGCCGCGCGGCAAAGTGGTGCTGCCTGACGTGTACTGCAAAAAACAAATGTCTTCCGGTTGAATTTGCGGAGGATCAAATGGCGGAGCCGATTCGGCAAACGCGGTTTCCATCGTCAACAACCGCGTTTCCCCGTTCGTTCGTTCCAGAATTTGTTCGGCAAAGGGTTTCGATGATTCGGTGGTCAGCAAGACACTCGCTTGAGAATTCTGAACAATCCTGGCTGCCGCCGGAGCCAGCGTGTCGCCGCCTTTGGCCATCATCGGCGGAGAAACGGGCGCGGGAATGATGCCCGCCATCACACAGCCCAGGAAGCTCATGACGAATTCGTGCGCTTCGCTGGTCATCAATACCAGCCGGTCGCCTTTTTTCAATCCGTGATGAATGGTCAGATGAGCCGCGCGCCGACGGGCTTCCGCGTATAACTGCCGATAGGTAAAGAAATATTCGTCCGCGCCAAAGCCGATGAAGCGCATCCAGGAGTCCGGCGCGTCAGGAATTTTTTCCAGCGCCGCCACCAGAGTTTTGACTGTGAAATTCCCTAAACGGGAATCGTCTCCTCCGTGATGCAGCATAAACTCACGATTGATAAGTTGTTGACAATTGAAAGATTGAACCCCGAAACCGCGCGGATTCTACTTTCGCAATACTAGGCAGTCAATTATTTATTCGACTGTTATTGCGCCATCAAAAGGCTTACCGAGGTTGCGGTTGCTTGCCATCAGCCGCGACGTGAAGGATGATTTTGCTTGCTATTCAACCTTCAACTTCGGAATCCAAATGAACAATTCTCAACCGACCGAACCTGCAAATCGAACATCGCGTTTGGTGACTGCCGCCGTATTGCTTTTCCTGCCGCTGGTCTATTTCCTGCCAGTGTTCATCTGGAACTTGACGCTGGTTCCGGGCGATGGGCTGACGCAAAACTTCGGCGTGCGAATTCTGATTGGGCGAATGCTGGCCGCTGGCCAGATGCCGCTGTGGAATCCGTACATCTTTGCGGGGACGCCGTTGCTGGCCAGCATTTATCCGGGCGCGTTGTATCCGCCGAACTGGGTGTTCGCCGTGTTTTCGCCGACTGTGGCGATGAACATCGTCGTCATCACGACTTACCATTTGGCGTTGATCGGCACTTATTTGTACGCGCGAAAAATTGGTGCGACCCGCATAGGGGCGTTGCTGGCCGGATTGGCATTCACCTTTGGCGGGTATCTGGTGGCGCATGCCGGACACACGTCGCGCATTGCGGCGGCAGTTTGGTTGCCGTGGATTTTGCTCGCGATTGAGCATCTGTACCTGCAATTTCGTTGGCGCTGGGTGGCGCTCGGCGCCGCATTCATTGCGTTGCAGTTGTTTGCCGGTGAGCCGCAGATGAACTTTTACACCGTGCTGGTGTGTGCGGCGTACGGCGCGTTTTCGCTGGCCCTCAGGCCGGCGTGCGAAACACGGTTGCGCTTTCTCGGTGGGGCCGTCGCAATGTCTGTGTTTGGATTGTTGTTTTCAATGATGCAATTGCTGCCCGAACGCGAATTGCTGGCGATGGGCGAACGCGCCGGCATCAGTTACGAATACTTTTCCGGCTACTCCTTCCCGCCGATGAATGTTCTGACGTTCATCTTTCCGTTTTTCTTTGGCGGAGGAATGATCGAACCCTATCGAATTCCATATTGGGGACAATCCACAATTGACGAAGCCTGCGGTTATGT
>JAEUQP010000662.1 GCA_016789645.1 Acidobacteriota bacterium
GCGCAGTTGATGAAGATTCTGAAAGACGCTGGCGACCCGCGCATTGGCAACGATCCGCAAGCTTGGGAACGGATGCTCTTCGTGGACGACCGCCAACGCTAAATCAGAACAAGCAACATTGGGACAGAGTGTAAGAAAACAGGATGAACAAGATTTTTGACAGGATTGACAGGAACATTAGTGGTTGAGGTCATCCCGCCAAGCTTGAGTCCTGTTCATCCTGAACAAAATCCTGTCCATCCTGTTTCAAAGTTTTTTGCTTCGATTTAGATCAGATTTCAATGGTGTTGTTCAACTTCAGGGCAGCAATTTCTTCCGTGCTGAATCCCCAATCGGCCCAAACTTCATCCGGCGCTTTCTGGCTGGTTTGAATTTCAGGAGCCGTGCGGCTGAATCGCGGAGCAGGCGCAGGCTGCGTGACGCCGTTGAGTTCCACAAAGGCCTGCCGCGCGGCGTTGTGCGGATGGTTTGGCGCTTCGTCCAAATCCAGCACGGGCGCAAAACAAACATCCGTGCCTTCCATCATTGCGCACCATTCGTCGCGCGTTTTGGTTTTGAAGATCGCCGCCAGCTTTTGCTGCAATTCCGGCCAGCGCGATTTGTCCATCTGCGCCGCTGGAGCCGGATCATCCAGGCCGGTCATCTGCAATAGCAAGGCGTAAAACTGCGGCTCGATCGAACCGATGGCGACAAACTTGCCATCGCTGCATTCATAGGTGCCATAAAAATGCGCGCCGCCATCCAGCATGTTGGTGCCTCGTTCGTTCGTCCAGGTTCCCATTGCCTTCAACCCGTAAATGATCGCCATCAACGAAGCCGCTCCATCGGTCATTGCCGCATCCACGACTTGGCCTTTGCCGGATTGACGTGCTTCCAACAACGCGCAGACGATGCCGAACGCCAGCATCATGCCGCCGCCGCCAAAATCACCGACCAGATTCAACGGTGGAACCGGTTTGCCGCCACGATTGCCAATAGCGTGCAAAGCGCCGCTCAGTGCAATGTAGTTGATGTCGTGCCCTGCAGCCGTGGCCAGCGTGCCGTGTTGCCCCCAACCCGTCATCCGCCCAAACACCAGTTTCGGATTGCGAGCCAGACAGACATCCGGCCCCAAACCCAGCTTTTCCATGACGCCGGGACGAAAGCCTTCGATCAACGCATCGGCCTGTTCGATCAACCGCAACACCGCTTCGACGCCTTCAGGCTGTTTCAAATCCACGCCGACCGCAGGCCGTCCGCGATGCAAGACGTTAAATTTTCCGCGCGGGTCTTTGGCATCTTTGCGGGCAACGCGAATGATTTCCGCGCCCATATCCGCCAACATCATCGCGCAAAACGGCCCCGGCCCGATGCCTGCCAATTCCACAATGCGAATGCCTTTCAATGGTCCCAAGATAATTTCCTCCTGATCTCGACAGTATTGTTCACAGGAAATGAATATTCATTTGCTGATCTCAAGCCAGCCAACGCCGCAGAGTAATCCACCACGACAGCCCGAAGTAATAGAGCGGAAATGCCGCTGACACCCAAATCCACGGTTTCGGATTGGCAAACACGTTAGCCAAAATCAGCACCAGCAAAATTGTCCAAACCACCAGCAGACAATTCGTCAATCGGCTGAACGGCCCTCTGTACGACGTGTACAAATACAACGACGGCACAAACGTCAGCACTGCCAGCGTGAGCATCAATCCGAGCGAAACCCAGACGGGAAATTCCAGCCAGTACAGGTACATCGC
>JAEUQP010000782.1 GCA_016789645.1 Acidobacteriota bacterium
ACGCATCGGCAGACTGGCCGAAGATTCGTTGATCGAATTGACCGGAAGCGTGGACGCGATGCGTGTGCTGATTGACGGGCACGACATCACGGAAGAAATCGCGACCCCCGCGATCAGCCAGGCCGCTTCGGTGGTGTCGGCAATTTCAACCGTGCGGCGGGCGTTGGTTGCGCGACAACAGCAAATCGGTCAGGCAGGCGGCGTCGTCATGGAGGGGCGTGACATTGGCACGCGGGTTTTTCCTGACGCCGAAATCAAAATTTACCTCGACGCTTCTTCAGAAGCGCGCGCCGAACGGCGTCACACGGACGATTTGGCCAAAGGTATCAACACTGGTTCTCTGTTGACGACTCAAACCGAAATCGAAGAACGTGACCAACGCGACAAAACGCGCGCTGATTCGCCGCTGGTTCAGGCAGCCGACGCGGTCTACATTGATTCTTCTGCGCTGACCATCGAACAAGTCGTCGAAAAAATTCTCAATCTGGTGCATGAAAAAACGCGCTGCGCCTGATTGAAGCGAATATGTTCACAGGAATCATCGAAGAACTCGGCACGATTCGTAATATCGCTACGGCGCAAGACGGCGCGCGGCTGCAAGTTTCGGCAAAAATTGTCTTGACTGATGCAGAACTTGGTAACAGCATTGCGGTCAACGGCGTCTGTTTAACCGTGGTTGAGCAGGCTGCGGATTGGTTTGCGGCGGATGTCTCAGCGGAAACCTTGCGCCGGACGAGTTTGAAACAGGCGCGCATCGGCAGCCGGGTCAACCTGGAACGCGCAATGAGCGCGACCTCACGATTTGGCGGTCATATTGTCCAAGGCCATGTGGACGGCACAGGCGAACTTTTAGAAGCCAAAGCAGTTGGAAAAAGCTGGACGGTTCGGATTGGGTTTCCTTCCGAACTGGCGCGATACATTGTCGAAAAAGGTTCGATCACGGTGGACGGCATCAGTCTGACGGTGGCGGCGCTTGGAACGAACTGGCTTGAAATCGCCGTCATTCCACACACATGGGAAATGACGAATCTTTCGACGCTGGCGCGCGGCGCGGCGGTCAACCTGGAAGTGGACATCATCGCCAAATATGTCGAACGGATGATCGGCGCGTATGCCGTTCCGTCCAAAGAAACGCTCACGCTCGAAACCTTGACCGAGCTGGGTTATTGAAAAATTGAGTATGAGAAGAATCCTTAGTCGCACCATTGGCTTGGGCGCGGTGCTGTTCTTCGTTGCCGCTTCCCTGTTCCCCGGGCAATTTCGCCGTGCAGTGGATGTCCTTGCTCACCCTTGGGCACATTCGCTGCGGGGTGAACCTACGTTGACGGGTCGCTGGCGCGGAGCCATCAAATTCGACAACCAGCAAAGTCGAGGGATGACTTTGGATATCGAACGAGAGCCACTGGAATCGTATCGCACCGCATTTCGCGGCCAACTTTCCGGACGCGGCGCTTTTACCGGCATGGCCAAATTGCCTGATGAAAACGGCAACATGGTTCATTACGAATTGTTCGGCAATACCAATCGCAGCGGTTCGGAAATCACCATGCGGTTTCGTCCGCTTGACCTGACGCCGTTGCCCGGACAACAAGTGATCTTGCAGGAATTACGCGGATCGTGGAAAGGCACCTTGCTGGAATTGTCCGGCTCCTGTTCCGCAACAATTTACGACGGCGAAAATTACAAATTCAAAGATGGCGTGGCTGCATTGCCGGTAAAAACGATCTTGATTCGACAATAATCCGGCAAGGAAGCGGATAAAAACTCGCAGATCAACTTGCGGCCTCTTTTCTGATCGTTCGGCGGATGGCTACCGCACCAGAAGTTTTTCATGCCTTTAGCTACCATCAAACAAGCGATTGAAGAGTTTCGTGCCGGTCGAATGGTCATCATCGTGGATGACCATGACCGCGAAAATGAAGGTGATCTGGCTTGCGCGGCGGAAAAAGTCACGCCCGACATTATCAACTTCATGGCGCGCGAAGGTCGTGGATTGATTTGCCTGCCAATGACCGAAGCGCGTTGCGATGAATTGCGTTTGCCGTTGCAGGTTTCCCACGACGAAAACGGCACGCAATTTGGCACAGCCTTTACGGTTTCCATCGAAGCGCGCGTCGGAGTCACGACCGGAATTTCTGCTGCCGACCGCGCGACAACCATCCTGACGGCGGTCAATCCCGATTCCAAAACGTCTGACCTGGTTCGCCCCGGTCACATTTTTCCGCTGCGCGCGCGAAACGGCGGCGTGTTGATGCGTCCGGGCCAGACAGAAGCCAGCGTAGACCTGGCTCGGCTGGCGGGTCTGACGCCCGCGGGCGTCATCTGCGAAATCATGAGCGATGACGGCACAATGGCTCGCATGCCGGAACTGGAACGTTTCGCCGCCAAACACGATTTGAAAATCATCTCGGTGGCCGACTTGATTCGCTACCGCATGCAAAACGAAATCAGCGTTCGGCGCGTCGCCGAAGCCGCTGTGCCGACGGTTTACGGCGAATTTCAGGCAATTGCGTTTGAAAACCTGCTCAATGGCGAAGTCCATCTGGCGATGGTGATGGGTGAGGTTGCCGCCGACGAACCGGTCTTGGTTCGCGTTCATACCCAATCAGTGCTGAGCGATGTGTTTGGCAGTCTGCGCGACAGTCACGGCGCGCAATTGCAAACGGCGCTGGAATACATCAAACGCGAAGGGCGCGGAATCGTGTTGTATCTGAAGCAGGAAATGCGCGGCGTTGGGCTGGCTGACCAGCTTCGTGGTTACCGCGAACCGAGCGTCAATGCGCGCGACGATCAAACGGCGAATCCGCCGCGAACTTCCATGCCCGATGTTCGCGATTACGGAACTGGCGCGCAGATTTTGCACGAACTGGGCGTCAGAAAGTTGAAGCTGCTGTCCAATCGTCCGCCGCGATTGCACGCGTTGGAAGGGTTCGATCTGGAAATCGTCGAACACGTGCCGTTGACGCAATGAAGTTATTTCGTGTCGCCGAATCGCAAAGTCGCGTCTTCGGTCACGCTCGGCTGAGCTTGCGCGGCGGCTTTTTGATTCAGTTCGTTGGTTGTCGGACTGGCAATATAGCTTTCAGGCGACACGGCTGATACCGGAGCCGCGTATTGCGACGGATAGTAATACTCTGGTTGCTGCACGACCGGTTCTTCCGGTTCCAGTTGCTCCGGTTTTGGCGCGAAGAAAATTCCGTTCAGCAAATGTGCCACGCCCTTGGCCACCGGAACCAATCCCAGCAACCACAGCATACGAAAGATCGGGACCAGTCCAACCACTTCCCACCGAGTTTTTTGCAGAATCAATGCTTCCAGACTGTTCAACAATCCTGAACCGAAGGCCTGATTGAGCAGTTCGTGCCAAACCACCATCCAGGCGCCTCCGCCTAAAATCGAAAGCGTCGCCTGTTGCAAACTGTGTTTGCGCGAACTGGCCAGTTTGACTTTGTTCAACCCCAGCTTGATTTCTTGCTTGAGAGAACCTTTCAGGTCGCGCGCCATATCGGCCAGCACAATTTGCGGCGGAGGAAAATTCGCGGCCTGATTCATCGGCGTCGGCGGAGTTTGATCCAGCCGTTTGGTGTTTTTGATTTGGGCGCTGGCTTGTTCAAATCCGGCGCGCAAGTTCGCGCCAAGTTCGCGCAGGTTGTTTTTCAGCGCTTCAAAATCAATCGGGCCAGGTTGTTTGCCATCAATCGCATCCAGAATCACGCCCAGATTGGTGCCGCAATTTCGGCAAAATCGCTGACCGGGAACAGCCTGCGCAGCGCATTTGGGACAATACATTTCGGGTCTCCTGTTGAAAGATTGTGCCTCTGATTACGACCTGATGACCGCGTTAGTTCTTCCCTTTTCTTGTTTCCTTCTTGACGTAGCTGGTGCGGACAACGGTTTTGATATTACCGCGCACGTTGAAATCGCCTTCCAGATGAAATTCCAGCGGATCGCACGCCGCGACAAAATCATCGCGGATGACGTTGACCACATGCTCGTGAAAGATTTTTACGTCACGAAATGAATTGATATACAGCTTCAGCGATTTCAATTCGATGCAGCGTTTATTCGGCACGTAGCGCAAATGCAGCGTCGCAAAATCCGGAAAATCGCTGAACGGACAAATCGCCGTGAATTCCGGGATGGTGAAATCAATTTCGATTCGCTTGCCCGGATGTTCATACGCGAACGTGTCCAGTGAAACCAGATTCATCTCTTCGCGCGGTGTCGAGCGAATTTCCAACTGCTGTTCGGGCGAAACTTCAACCAACTTTTTCGACTTCTTTTTTGCCAAGCTTTTTACTCCTAAAGTCAGACTGGATTATTTCTGCAACTCTTCCACGACTTCCGCAGCGATCTTGCGCGCGGTTTCAAGCTCTTCCGGCGCCAGCGAAAT
>JAEUQP010000864.1 GCA_016789645.1 Acidobacteriota bacterium
AAAAGACCTGGCTGACGCGGCGAAGAAGTTTGTGGATATGTCCGACGATTTGAACGAATGGCGCGAAAACGCCTTTTTCGCCATTTTTGACCGGTTGGTTCAGGAAGCGTTGCTTCGCGCGGAGAAGAGTAATGACAAATCCGCCGCTCGCCAGTTTCGGGAATCTTCCATGATTCTTGAGGTGACTCCGCCCGGCGCCAAACGGGCGATCAAGAAGGTGTTGCTTTCGCCACGATAGAACCTATCTCATCATCAACCGGCTCTGGGGACGAAACATCGTGTCGGTTTCGTTGCGAAGCGCCAACGGAATCGGGCCGCCGCATTCGTTCATCAATCGTTTCAGCAGATCATCCTGGACGCGGCGCAGATGCAGCACGCGGCGACCTTCGGCCATGTTGTACACCGCAAACAGCAATGCGCCGCATTGCCGCGTATTCATCACGCCCGCCAGCGCCGCCACGCCATTGTCCGTGTCGTGCAGCGTACCGGTTTTGGCCAGCACGCTGCCGGTGAATTCGGTTTCGGCAAACCGACCGGCCAACGTGCCCGAATCCATTCCGGCAATCGGCATGACGGTTTCCAATCGCAAATGGTGATTGTGCAAACGATCCACCAACGCGCGCAGCACTTTCACTGTGTCGCGTGGAGTCAGCCGATTCACATCCAATCCGGAGCCGTGCGAGATGTAGGTCGCTTCATAGGGCAGGCCGAGTTTCACGACCAGAAAGCTGCGAACTCCCGTCGGGCCACCCACGTGTTGCGCCAACATATCCGCCATTGCATTGCTGCTGTGTGCGTTCAGATACCGAGCAATGTTCAGCAGGGAATCCGATTCAACCGTTAGCAGCAACGGCATTTGCTGAAGCTCTGAGGCCGCCGGAACAAACTGTGTTTGGCCGAGAAACGTAATTTTGGATTGTCGGCGAAAGACTCCGGCGGAAACATCCGTCCGCGAATTCTCATTGCAAACGAAATTGCCGACGACGACCAGGCTGCCCGTGACTTTGCGAATGCCCATGGCACGCAACGCATCACCGGCAGCTTGAGCGTCTCGAATGGAAAACGACGGATCGCGTCCGCTGACCAGCATCAGATTGCCGATCAGTTCGCCGGTTTGCGGATTGATGTGGCCTGCGGCGCGAAACTCCGTGCGAAACCGATGATTTGGCCCCAGCCGATCCAACGCCGCCAGCGTTGTCGCCAGTTTGATGACCGATGCCGGATTGAACACGGCGTTTTCGTTCAACTGTGCGACAGGGTGTCCGGTGTCCCAGCGTTCGACGTACACACCATGCAATCGCAGATTGCGTCCTTCGGCTTGCAGCCGAGAGGCGAACTCTTCCATCGCCGAACCGCTGAAGTTCGGCAACGGCGCACTGACGACAGGCGCGCGATGCAGCGAAGCGGTTTTGACGGATTTACCTGCTGATTTTTTGCGGATAGAGGTTTTGCTCGCCGATGGTTTGGAAGGTGTTTTCCGCGCGGTGGAGCTTTTGACGGCAACTCTCGGTCGCCCGGACTGCGTTGCTGGTGCAGGGGCGGCTGGTGCCGTGAGGTCGGAGTTGGCGACAAGTTTATGCTTGCCGAATTTGTCGCCAACCACTGGCGAAACCAGCAGGCAAAGCAGCAACATTGCAAAGAGGAAGGGCAATCGGTTCATTCTCAGCTCTCAAGTGAGGCAAACTTTGCTGCAACAGGCTTGCTCGGATGGTTTGGGATGCAAATTCGTTTCGCAGCGGCGTAAAACTACAAGCGCCCGCCGTTGAAATCAAGGAAGATTTGGTTGGCTACGATTGGCTGGTTGAAGTGCGCAAAACGGCTGTGGCGTCGAGGCAGGATTGAGCGAGTTGTTGAGTTGCTGCGGCAAGCACTGCGAATTCTTCAGGCGACGGACGGCGCGCAGGCGTCAGCAGTTGTGCAGCAGCGAAAAGTCGTTTGGCGGCGGCGCGCGCGCTTTCCAGAATTCGGTCGGGCACGGAACTGCCGAGCGATTGGCTCCAGTTAACGGCGGCGTCGGCCAATGCGCGCACGGAAGCCAGAAAGGCGTCCGCCGTCCATTGCGACAACGTCGCGCGCATCTGAGTGGCCAGGGCGACGATTTGTCCGGCGACGTTGGCTCCGGCTCTTTGCGACCAGGCATTGAACGCCGCTTGCGCAATTTCAAGCGCTGAACCGAATGCGGCAACTTCGTTCGGCAACACCGGCGGCGGAACGCGAACCAGATTCAATTGCACACTGCCCAGATTGTCGGTCGGAACGGTTTGTTCCGGGCGAGGCATGCGCAAGGTCAACGTCGTCGCCTGGCGCGAAAGAAAGCCGCGCAACGTGGTTTGCAACTGCGAAATCAGATACCGGCTTTCGTTGGGCGATTCGGCAGCCAGGGCTTCTTCGGCGGAGCGCATGGCCTGAATCAGCACCGAGCCGATTTCGTCAATCGTCAAGCCGGTTTTTTCGCGCTCGAAATCGTCCAGTTGCCGTCTCAGTTCCAGGTTCTGAGAAATCAACCGGGCGACCTGATCGCGCAGCAATTTGATTTGTTCCTGATCTGCGTTAGCCATCGTGTTGTGTTCACATAATCACCGGCGGCGATTCCTGTTCAGCCTGCACCACAGGAATCGTGCCGAACACCAGCCGGATGGTCGAAAGCTGACCGGCTTCTTCGGTGCGATTGAGCGTGGGCGTAATGATGCGGGCTTCGTTTTGTTCCAGCGCGATGAAGCCTCGCACGTCCACGTCCAGGCTTTGCAGCGTGACGCCCGCTTCGCCCTGTTCCGGGTCGCGCGCTTGTCGTTGAATCGAATCAATCACCGAGCGGAAATTGCCAACCAAATCGCCGGTCTTGATGGTGTTGACGGTGTCGGCGGCGGCGCGAGCGTCCACCAGCGAAGCCGCCAGCGACACCGCGTTCGTCACCTTCGTTTCAAGCTCTGCCAAATGCTGTTCGGCCTGCTGTTGGAAACTGTGCCCGGATTCCAGCGCCTGCCGCGTGCGAGGTTTGGCGTCGCGCAGCGCCTGGCGAAATGCTTTGTTGGACGTTTGCACAGGCTCCAGCGCCGCCAACGCTTCCCGCAATTGCTCGATCAATTGTTGGGTGATCTCTTTCATCGCCTTTTCCTTTGTTCGATTCAGATCAGCTAGCCGTTGTTTCCACTTTGACGATCTGGCGCGTTTCGTCGTCAACGACCACCAGCACCAGCCGCGTGCTCACGTTGTTCTGCAAACGATATTGCAGCACGAACCAGAGCCGCCCTTGCCCGTTGAAATTGAGCGCCAGTCGTGCCGTCGTGTCGTTGATCAGATGCGGGCTGGCGATGCTGGTCACTTCGTCTGTGCTCAAACGCGGGATGGCGGCTTCGTTGGCGGGCGGCGGCACCGGAACGATGGTCAGCTTGAGTTTGCTGGAAGCGTTGGCGCTGTAATTGAACTGGTTGGAATACAGCGCGTTGACCGGCTGGAAATGAATCTGGCGCAACCGCGTCAACGCCGAAATGTTCGGCGTCAACGCGGCGCTTGGGGTGGGTTGCGGAGTTTTTTCTTCCAGCGCCACGGCCATCGTCAATTCCAGTTCGACGCGCGGCATTTGATACCACGGCGCTTGCAATCCTAAATCTGCCAGCACCGGGTCTTCGTTGATCTGTCGCTGCGTTTCGATGGAATTCTGATCCAGCGCCTTCTGCGCCGCGGCGATGCTTTGCCCCAGACTGATGATGACTTCGGCCATTGGGGCGGTCAGCAATTCGGCAATTCGTTTTGATCCATTAGCCATGATGCGAGTTCCTCAAAGAGTTATTCCGTGCGCGTGATGGACGGCGGATTGGTGAAGGTGTTGATCGTCACGGTGCGCGGGATCAATCGCGGCGGCGGCGGAACCGGGCGCAACGTGGCGCGCATGACACTGGAACCTTCCGCCGAGTACGTGTAGGTGTTTGCCAACCTGTAATTCACCGGCGAACCGAACGCCTGTGCCTTGTATGCGCTCAGCCGCGTTCCCAGTCGTCCGGCTCCGGGCGTTTCCCGCTCCTCGGTTCGTTTGATGGTGATCGAAAGTTTGACTTCGAGCTGCGCTTCGCTGAACTGATAAAAGGTCGGCAGCAGCCCGGCCTGCAGCAGCGACAGTGTGATGGGGGCAGCGCCGCTGGCGCGAATGTTCGCTCCGGTGATGGTGATGTTGCGCGGCCCTTCCGGCGTGTTGATCGTCACCTGACGCTCAGTCGGTTCAATGATCTCGGCAATTTCCGGGACGATGGGAACTGCATTCTTGGGATCAATCAGAAACTGAAGCGTTTCAATCGAGCTGCGGTCGAGTTCCAATTGCCCTTCCGCGATGGCGAACGCCAGATTTCGAATCAGTTCGGGAAAAGGCAGATCCAGTAATTCCTGTCCGATAGCCATGTCACATCCTCCTTAGCTAAGCCGGGCTTAGCTTGGCTTGTTCGATCGTTGGTTTTTACAGTTTGAGCTTGAAACTGTCCTGATTGTTTCCCATCGCAGGGTCAGGAGTTTCGCTGCTCACTTCAGCCTGATTGATCGCCATTTGAGCCGTGGCGTTGAAAAATGCCACGTAACCGAGCTTGACGGATTCGCCCGGTTTCAGATCGCCCAGTTCGGCTTTCAGGGTCGGCATTTCCTGATTGGTCCATTTGCCTTTCGGATCGGCGAAAAACTCCGTGACGCGCGAGACGGCCGAACGCTCGGGGCGATCAATCACCACAACGTTTTTCGCCACAGACGGTCCTTGATTGCTGACAACGAGAGTGTATTTGGCGACTTTGCTTGCCGTGCCCGGGCTGAGC
Organism: Acidobacteriota bacterium; assembly: GCA_016789645.1. Classification (GTDB taxonomy): domain Bacteria; phylum Acidobacteriota; class Blastocatellia; order RBC074; family RBC074; genus RBC074. The sequence continues at coordinate 4,794 of JAEUQP010000864.1, forward strand.
ATGCCGGTTTTGCTGATGGCCAGATCGGCTTGTTGCGGCGGCTCCGGCGGAGTCAGCGTCATTGCCATGACGTTGTTTGCTGTTTGCGGATCAATGGTGTCGCTGCGAACGGTTGCGGACGTTATCAGTTTTTCGAAAGGTTTCGCTTCGGCCAGATACGCCAGCGTGACTTTTTGTCCGGCTGGCAGATTGCCAAGTTGCGCTTCGAGTCGCGGCAACGCGGTGACGCTCCATTTGCCTTGCGTGGTTTGAAAATCCGAAACGCGCACCACGATGGCCGCGTCGAGCTGATCGGCGATGGCGACGTTTTTCGCCTCCGACGGGCCAAGATTTTCGACTTCGATTGCGAATTTGATCGTGAAATTTCCGGTCGCTGTTGACCCTGTGACGCTGCCGGTTTTGCGAATGCTCAGATCGGCGGTTTCCGCAGGCGACTGATCCGCCGTGCGCAACACGGGAATGACTCCGAACGACATTTTGACGGTGGAAAGTTGTTCGGCATCAATGCCGCGACTTGGCGTGGGCGTCAGGATTCGCGCTTCGTTTTGGTCAACCACAATCAAGCCTTTGACTTCCACTTCGACGCTTTTCAGCGTGGTGCCGACTTCGCCTTGCTGAGGCGAGCGCGCGTCCTGCTGAATGGCGTCCACCAGCGAGCGAAAATGTCCGGCCAGATTGGCGGGGCTGATGGGTGGCGGAGCTTGCAGCGGCGTGGGAGTTTGCTCCAACGCTTCGGCCATCTCCAGGGCTTCGGTCAGGATCGTTTCCAGTTTGCGCCGCCGGGTATCGGTTTGCCGCGAAAACCGCTGCCCCGGTTCCAGAATCTTGCTCGGAGCACGTTCGGCCCGCGCCAATTCGGCGCTGAATTCCGCGCGCGCTTCCTGCGCTTTTCGCAATTCAGCCAGCGCATCGTTTAACCGCTCAACCAGACGTTTGCTCAAATCTTCCATATTTACCTCGAAGCTAGAACTCGCTTCTCGACAGGTTCAACTGCTCAAACATCGTTCCCGATCTGACGGAAAGCGGTTCATCCGTCAACGCCAATGCTCGCCGCACCACAGCGCCAAAAAGCGTCGGCGCGATTCCACGAGCCGTCCTTTGAACCAGTTTCGGTTCGGCGTTCCAGTGCGCTGCCGTCCAACCCACAGCTTCCGCGCGCAATGCCAGCGCCGTTCGTTCGCCCCAGGCGGCATCAGTTGGCCCGCCTCCCCATTCGGTGGCGAACACCGCATGACGACGCGCCAGCGGGCGAATCGCCGACCACACATCATCGCGACGCGGGTACAGATGCGCGGCGTACACCAGATTCGGAATTGGAAGTCCTTCCGTTCCAATTACCGGAAAACCGCTCAAGTCAGTTGCCCAGTTCAGTCCGCTGACAAAACACAACGCGCGCGGATGCTGAAGGCGCAACTCGGCGACGATCATCCGAACCCAGAGCGTCCACAAATCCCAATCGGTGTCGAATCCCGTCAAATCATCTTCGAGCGCGGCATGTGGCGACGTGTAAAGATCGAAAAGCACAGCCGGTTCCTCCGCGTATCGTTCGCCGATCAGCCGCCACATCCCAACGGTGTCGTAATCGGGTTGTGGTGCAATAAAGTTTGGTGTTCGTTCGCTGTTCGTATCCGGCAACGTACCGAAGACGGTTGTCTCATCGAGCCGGTGAAGCGAAAGCATCGTGTAAGCACCACCTTCAGCCGCCCGCCGAATGATCCAGTCGAGGTCGGCCAGATAATCCCAACCGCTCCACGCGCCCGACCCGTTCAACACCCGTTGATGATTGATCGCCACGCGAATGATGGTTGCCCCCCAATCAAGAGCGGCGTCAATCGTCTCTTCCGTGATTCCGGCGCCAGCGGCAAACCCGCGTTCGGGATCGGGCGGCGCGCTGTCCAAGCCCAACAGATTCACGCCGCGCAAGATCACCGGAACGGAATCAAGATTGACAATCCGGTTGTCACTGACTCGCAACCAAGAAAGCGAGCCGGAGATTGCGCCGCTCGGGATGCGCGCCTGAAGCGGATTGCGCGCGGGAGCAGGAGAGGGTTCCCGGCGTCTTTGTCGCGCTTGTTCTTCCTGTTGCGTCCGCAGCCTGCGTTGCTCCTGCTGCGCAGCGCGGGCTTCAGTCGAACGCTCGGCAGCCTGGGCGGCTTCACGTTGTTCAGCCAATCGCGCCTGACGCGCGGATTGCCGTTGTTGGTCGGATTGTTCCGTTTTGCGCCGCGATTGGCGTTCGGAATCACGACGGCTTTCCGTTTCTTCCGCCTTGCTTTCGGCATTGCGCTGTTCTTGTCGTCGCGCTTCGCGCGCCGATAATCGGCGTTCGGCGTCTTGCCGCTCCTGACGCTGTTCCTGACGCTGCGTTTCTCGCCGTTCATCGGCGCGCGTTTCCTCACGAACTTGCTCTTCTGCCTCGTCGCGCCGGACCGCGCGCGCTTCAGCCGCGCGTGCGCTGGTTCGTTCATTCGCCCGGTCTTCTTCCCGGCGTTGCTCGCGCACAGCGGCGCGACGTGCTTCCGACTGTGCGGACTCTTGTTCCGCTTCGCGTTGTTCTTCGCGGCGAGCCTGTCTTAGCGACTCTCGCCTGGATTCGGATTGCTCCGCATCGCGCTCCGCTTCGCGTTGTTCCAGCCGTTGCGCTTGCCGTGCAGCGGCGTGGCGTTCGGCTTCCTGTTGAGCCTGTCTTCGGTCGCGTTGCCGTTGCTCGGCGGATTGTTGATTCCGTTCCGCGCGTCGTGCCGATTCCTGCTCCGCCTCGTTTCGCTCTTCATTTCGTTCGAGGCGATTGGCGTCGCGCAGGATTTCGCGCAACAAATCACGGCGGTTTTCTTCCCGCTCTGACAAACGGCGTTCCGCGCGTTTTTGCTCCCGGAAGCGGGCCAAAAATGTGGCGCGGCGTTCCTGTGCAGCTTCGAGCGCGGCTTCAAACTCCTGTGTCTGACGCAACGCCTCCTGACGGCGTTCTTCCTCGCGTTCGCGTTCGCGTTCTTCTTCCTGGCGGCGTTCCAATTCGGCCTGACGACG
>JAEUQP010000963.1 GCA_016789645.1 Acidobacteriota bacterium
CCTGTGGATTACATGACGCACCTGAATGACGATTATCACTTGCCGATTTTGCGGCACGGCGGAAAACAGATCATTCTGTTTACGGGACAGGGAGCTTACGAAGCGCCGGATCGTTCGCGCGCGCTCTCGAACATTTTGCACGGAAAAGGCATTCCGCACTGGCTGGATGTTTGGGGAACTGACGTGAATCACGATTGGCCCTGGTGGCGAAAAGCCATGCCGCATTACTTTGGAAAATTGTTTGGCTGAAAAGCCCGGAGATGAAATTCAACCATCACCATCAACTCACTTTGAACAACTAACCTAATCAATAACGAGGAGAAGCTATGAAGAAAATTTTCTTTGCGTTGACCATTGCGTGCGCCCTGGCCATTTCTGCTGCTGCGCACGACGGCAAAAAACATGACAACAAACAGGCAGCGGCGAAAGGCAAAACTGCCAAAGCTGAATTTGCAGGCAAGGGCGATGGGGTGGAAACCTGCCCGGTGACCGGGGAACCCATCACCAACAAAGACATCAAAGCTCAGATGTTTGGCCGCACGGTGTATTTCTGCTGCGCTGGTTGTTTGGAAGACGCCAAAAAGAATCCGGCGATGTACGTCAAGAAAACGCACAAAGAGCAATTGGCGGCAATCAAAAACGTCAAGCCTTCTGAACACGGCCATCACGGAGAGCATCAAGACAAAGCTGCCAGCGGTGAAACCAAATTCCTGGGTAAAGGCGATGGCATCGAAACGTGTCCTGTGACTGGCGAGCCCGTTAACAAGAACCTGAAGCACGAAGTGGACGGCAAGACGTTTTATGTCTGCTGCGACGGTTGTGCCGACACGGTCAAGAAAAATCCTAGTGCTTATTTGAAAGGCGTGACTGCGAAAGTCGCCTTTATGGGCAAAGGCGATGGCGTGGAAACCTGCCCGGTGACGGGCGAACCGGTCAACAAAAACCTCAAGCACGAAGTGGACGGACAAACGTTTTATGTTTGCTGTGACGGTTGCGCCGACACGGTGAAAAAGAATCCGGCGGCTTATTTGAAGAAAGCCAGCAAATAAGCTGAGCACAACAGTACTTCACGAACGGCGAAGCCTGACGATCACTCAGCTTCGCCGTTTTGGTTTTTAACTCAGCAGATCAATTACGCGAGGAATGTCATTGCTCTCGCGCAGCCGAATCAGCGTCAATCCGGCGTTGAAAATTACGCCCGGAGGATTGACAACCAATTTTCCCAATTCGGCAATTTCCTTATCGCGTCGTTGGATGGCGCTGGGGCGCTCTTTGGCATCGAGCGCATTCAATCGCAACGCAAACCGCCACGCCGAATCGCGTGCAACCCGCATGCTGAAATTGATGATGGCGTCATCCGCACTGGGATCAATTTTTTCCAGAAAGCCAATCCAGGGGGAAGCCTGACCAATTTCGTCCTGCACCGGCTGAACCAGACTGAACAGAATGTTGTTGATTGCTTCGAAGTCCGGTTGCAGCGAGTGCAGTTCTTCGCCCGGACTGGTTTCCATTGCCGCAATTCCCAAATCCAGATTGATGTGTGCGTTGATGCCCGCCAGCAGATGTTGCAGGATCAGCGGTCGCCAACGCTCGGCGGCTTCAAACGAAACCTGCCAAGCGGCAGTTGGCTGTTTTCCTTGCCGATGCGATTCATACGCGTCCAGATACCGATTGGCAAAACAGACGTCCAATCGTTCCATTCGATTGCCATCCTGAAATTTGTTGTTGGCGATGCCTTCTTTCACCTGGATGGTGACTTTGCGGTAAAGCGCGGCAAAGTATCCCAGTCTGCTTGGGCGTTGGCGTGATTCTTCGATGATTTCTGTGAGTCGGGAGATAACTTCATCAATCGTCTTGGTCATAGTTGTGTTGTTAAGGAGCAAATCTGATTTGTGCTCAAGGCTTGACACTTACTAACCGCTCGGTAAGTCTAACCGCCCGAATCAAAACAAGCAAAAAAATTGGAGACTAAAAGTTGAGCTGGCAACCTGAAGTTGACGAGATCAAACGTCGTGTCGAACTGGCCAAACAAATGGGCGGCGAAGCCAATGTCGCGCGCCAACACGCGAACGGCAGATTGACCGTGCGCGAACGCATCGAACGATTGCTGGACGAAGGTTCGTTTCACGAAACCGGCGCGCTGGCGGGTAAGGCAGCTTATGTGGACGGCGAGTTGGTCGAATTCATGCCATCGAATTTTGTTTGCGGGCTTGGACGAATCAATCAACGTCGTGTAGTCGTTGGCGGCGATGATTTCACCGTTCGTGGTGGAGCGGCGGACGCAGCCATCGGCCACAAGATGACCTATTCCGAACGGATGGCGCGCGAGTTGAAATTGCCGCTGGTTCGATTGGTGGACGGCACAGGTGGAGGCGGCAGCGTTAAGATGTTGGAAACCATGGGGCGAACGTATGTTCCGGCAAATCCGGGTTGGGACATTGTTGTTGCCTCGCTGTCTGAAATTCCTGTGGTGGCTGCGGCGTTGGGGCCGTGCGCTGGTTTGGGAGCCGTGCGCGTTGTGAATTCGCATTTTTCGGTGATGGTCAAAGGTGTCAGCCAGTTGTTCGTCGCAGGTCCTCCGGTAGTTGTTCGCGGAGTCGGCGAAAACGTGACCAAAGAAGAACTCGGCGGTTCCAGCATTCACGCGCACGGCAGTGGATGTGTGGACAACGAAGTCGAAAGCGAAGACGAAGCGTTTGAACAGATTCGTCGCTTCCTTTCCTACCTGCCGCAGAACGTTTGGCAGTTGCCTCCGCGCACTGAAAGCAGCGACGAACCAACACGCAGCGAAGAAGAACTGCTTTCGATCATTCCGCGAGACCGGCGATTGGCTTATGACGCGCGACGCATTTTGCAGTTGGTGTTAGATCGTGATTCGTTTTTTGAGATTGGCAAGTTTTACGGACGGCCATTGATTACAGGGTTGGCGCGATTGAACGGGTATGCGGTTGGAGTTTTGGCGGGCGATCCGAAGCAAGGTGGCGGCGCGCTCGACGCTGACGGCAGCGAGAAAATGACTCGGTTTGCCGACCTGTGCAACAC
>JAEUQP010000974.1 GCA_016789645.1 Acidobacteriota bacterium
GTAAATCAATCCGCCGACGGCTTTGAATCCGTCGTAAAAACTGATCGAAACCTTGTAACTGTCCGTTGCCGGGTTGCCGGTGATGCCCGAAACGCGCACGCGATTTTCGCCGTCGGCTGCCAGTTGAATTGACGTGAAATCAGCAATGCAATCCGGCGTGATGTAATTTTTCGGATCGCCCATTTCATACATCAGTTGTTCGGTGACGGTGGCGAGGCTGACGCGGCCTCCGGTGTTCGGATGTTTGGTGACGACGAAGCTGCCGTCTTCGCTGGTTTCGACAATCGGATAACCGATGTTCCAGAAGTCGGGAATGGATTGCCAGTCCACTTGATGATTGCCGCCTGTGGCTTGCGCGCCGCATTCGATGATGTGGCCGGCGATGGTTCCTGCCGAAAGATGATTCCAGTCGTCCAGCTTCCAGCCAAATTCGTGAATCATCGGGCCGAGCGTCAAACCTGTGTCGGTGCAACGTCCGGTGACGACGATCTGCGCACCTTGTGCCAGGGCTTCGGCAATCGGCGCGGCTCCAAAATAGACGTTGGCGCTGGCCACCCGATCTCGAATGACCGAAAGCGGTTCGCCGGTTTCCATGTTTTCCAGGCCGATGCCGTTGGCGATGAATTCATCCAGCCTGTCCATAATGTCATCGCCCGCCACGACGCCGATTTTGACTTTGCCGGACAAGCCCAAACGTTTGACGACTTCGGTCAATCCGGCGACACAAGCTTGCGGATTGACGCCGCCCGCGTTGGCTACGATCTTGATGTTTTGATCTAGACATTTCGGCAACACGCGGGCCACGACTTGCAGAAAGTCGCGCGCGTACCCGGCATTTGGATCGCGCGAACGCAGTTTCTGCATAATGGACATCGTAATTTCCGCCAGATAATCCAGTGTCAGGTAATCAATTCTGGATTCCGGTGTGCTGCGTTCCACCAGATGAATCGGCGCTTCCAGCCAATCGCCCCAGTACCCTTGTCCATTCGCAATTCTGATCGTTTTCATTGTTCTCTCCTAAAAGTGAAGCCGCAGATTTACGCAGATGTTAACGGATCAGCGGTTATCGGCGTTGATCTGCGGCGACAATTCAAGCTGCGAAAATCGCCGGACGTTTTTTCGCCCAAGGTTTGGCTGCTTCCAGTTCATACGCCAGATGCAGCAACGTCGCTTCGCCGCCGCGCCAGGCGGCGAATTGGCTGCCGATGGGCAGATTATTTTTCGTCCAATACAGCGGCAATGAAATGGCCGGAGTCCCGCAAGCGTTGTGCAATGGCGTGTAGGCGACTTCGTCAATCACGCGCGCCAGCAAGGTTTCAAAATCCAGCGTTGGCGCGTGATAACCAAGCTTGTATGGCGGGATGCGCAACACAGGCGAAAGAATCACGTCGAACTTCTTGAACAAGCTTTCAAGCGCCGTAGCCGCTTCGTTGAAGGCTTTGGTGGCGCGACCGACGGCTTGGAACAAACCGCGTTTGCGTCCCAGTTCCATCATTCCAATCGTCCACGGTTCCAGCACGTCTTCACGTTTGACGCCTTTGCCGAGCATGGCTTCGATTTCGGCGTCCAGTCCGACGGTTCCCGCCGCCCAATAACCCAGAAAAGCGTCCGTTACTTCCTGACCATTGATCGGCAATTTGATTTCTTCGACGTTGTGTTTCAGCGATTCGCAGAGTTTGGCCGTTGCGCGAATGGCTTTTTCGACTTCGGGATCAGCTTTTTTGCCATTCACGCCTTCCAACACCAGAGCGATCTTCAGCCGTTTAGACGATGGCGCGGTAATCAATCCGACCGGCGGCAATTTGTCGTTGGTTTTATTTTCGACCAAATCCAGAAACGCCGCGGTATCGCGGACGCTGCGGCTGACGCATAAATCGTTGGCAATGCCTACGACATCGTTGGCCATCCCGCCGCTGGTGAACATGGTGATTTCGCGGCGGCGAGTCGGTTTCAATCCCACCAAACCATTTTGACAAGCCGGAATGCGAATCGAACCGCCGCCGTCATTGGCATGCGCCAGCGGAACAATGCCTGCCGCCACCGCCGCTGCCGAACCTCCGCTGGAACCGCCGGTCGTGTAATCGGGATTCCACGGATTGCGCGACGCTCCGTGCAACACCGGCTCGGTGGTTTCGATCAATCCGAATTCGGGCGCGTTGGTGATGCCGACGAAAATGAATCCGACTTGTTCCATTTTGGCGGTGAACGGCGAATTGGCTTTGTGCAATCGCCCGTGTTTGGCGATGGCGCGCGCGTATAACCGCGACCCGAAATCAATGTCGGCGTCTTTGTATTCCGCCAGATTTTTCAGCAGCACGGGAACTCCGGCAAACGTACCGTTGTCGAGCGGCTGTTTGGCTTTCGCGCGCGCTTTTTCGACATCGAAGTTTTTGGTCAGCACCAGATTGAGCTTGGGATTGATGCGCTCAATGCGTTTCAACGTGTCTTCGACCAGTTCCGTTGGCGAAATTTCTTTTTTGCGGAGCAGGGATGCCAGGCCAACTGCGTCATATCCTGCCAGTTCAGACGAACGCAATTTGCTTTGTGCAAAAAGCAGGGAACTGCCGGTTGCCGCAATCACTAGCGAAGCTGATTGTTTGAGGACTTCTCTGCGAGAAATTTTCATTCGGAATCTCCTACGGATCACATGAGTTTTGAATGCGATGCCACCGATTCAACCATGCACGCGAGCAGACGCCAAGAGGCTGCGGAAATGTTTTTGACTTTGTTGGAGATAAAATTGGTGAGAGCCTGAATCAGAATGAGCAACTTTGAGACGTCGTCTTCAAAACAGGATTAACGGGATTTTTCGACAGGATTCACATGACCATCAATGTATGGAGCAATCCAGCCAAGCCTGAATCCTGTTCATCTTGAAAAAATCCTGTCAATCCTGTTTCAAAGTTTTGCTTCGATTTAGTTCGATTCTTCGGCGGGTTTGGGGCGGAACGCGTCTTTCAACAGCAGATACAGAATCACAGCCAGCACGGACAGGAACAGAACGAAAACGATGATTTTGACGAGGCCGAAAATCGTCGTGGCGATGATCAAACCGCGCCGCACGCTTTCTGCCACCAGCAACAGAGTCGTGACGATGGAAGCGATGGTTGCAATCAGTTTGAAAATCCAGGCCAACATATCAACTCTCCTTTTCGTCTCCTCTTTTCGTCACTTGTTTTCACGGCTGGCGAGTGCCAGTCCAGATGATTGCAGTTCAATATCTCCGCGCGCTGAGCGCAACACCACCGTCGGTGAATTGGCCGCGGCCAGGTGTTCAAACGTCAACTGGCGTTGGCGATTTTGGGAGCCGGCAGGTTCAAAACCGCGAATCCGAACCCGGCCACGTTCGCTGCCAGCGTCGAATTTGAAGCCGGAATCTTCGGGCAGCGAAATGCGGATGCGGCCTCGATCCGTCGTCGCGCGAATGTTGCCGGTCAGTTTTTCATCGGTCGAAAGCGTGATTGCGCCCGATGAAGTTGTCACACTGAGCGCACTGCGAAATCCCTGGACGGTTACGTCTTGAGTCGTTTCGATTTCGACAGCACCCGCGATTTCTTCCACTTCGATGGCGGAATTGTCGGCGTTGATTTTCAGAGCGCCGCCAATTCCATTGACTTGCACGCGCTCGGAAGAATTTTTGACGGTCAGATTACCTGCGATGTTTTCGGCTTCGATGCGCGACCGTTCGGCGTTGACGACGACGTCGCCCTGAATTTCAGAAAGATTGATGCGGCTGTTGCTGGCATTTTCAATGACAAGTAGGTTTGGATTTGCCGCCTGATGATTAGTGCCACCTAGATTCCTGACTTCGATGCGGGTACTTTGGGCGCGAAGTTTCAAGAGGCCTGTAGATTCGACAACATTGATGTTTCCATTGGTCGCCGTCACAGACATCGAACCTCGAACTTCATTGAGGCTGACTTCATGAGTCGCGTCGCTGACGGTGACGTTTCCCTGCACGGCATAAAGTTCCACCGAACCTTGCGGATTTTCGATTTTCACATCGCCGGAATGGTTTCGAATTTCGAGGTTTTTGCTGTTGCGAATGACTGGTGTCCCGCGAAGCCCGGTCAATTTCACATCGCCAGAGACATTGGACAAATCAACTCCGCCGAGCGGAGCGGGCGGAAGGGTCAGAATCAATGTGTTGGTGAAATCGTTGGGGACATTTTCGGCGATGGCAGCGAACTGAATGTTTTTTCCGGTTTGGGTGATTTGGAGGCGAATCTGTTGGGCGACCTGATTCGCTTCTTGCTGATTGTTGGCCCGGATGTGCTGAACCAGTCGCGCAGAGGGCAAAGAACCTTCCAACGCTGAAATTTCGACGTCCCCTTTGAAATCGTTGACCAGCAGTCGGCCATCATTGGCCAGAGAAAACTGTTGCGGCGGTTCGTCTTCGACAGCAAACCGGTTACCCCAGAATCCCAATTGGCCGAGTTTGAATTGAACGCCTTGCAGATGCTGCTGGTTTTTCGCCAGGTAATTTGACGCCAGGCCACCACCGATCACCAAGGCCATCACGAAAATCGCTCCGGGCGAAAATGCCTGCGGACGTTTGCCGTCGTCCCCCCGATGTGTGTATTGCCACAGAACTCTGCCCACAATGAAGGCCAGCAGCAGAAAGAACCAGTACTTACCAAAGAGGAGCAGAAACGAATGATCGCCTCGCAGGTTGGCGGCCAGCAGGATTCCACCGACGGCAATGATCATCATTCCCCCGACAGGGGAACGCGGATGACGGTCAATCAAATAGCCAAAGACTCGAACCAATCCCGCCAGGATCAAAAAAATCGGCCACAGTTTGGCCAGCCATTGCATGACTACAGACCCGCCCGGTGCGGTGAACAGCAGCACTCCGAGGCCGATCAGGCCAATTCCGAGCAACAATGTGGCTAACCGTTTGAACATGGATTCTGAGTACTACCGATCAAATCGGCGATTCGCGGCAAGTTCGCTTGTCTGGCTTTCCAAA
>JAEUQP010000993.1 GCA_016789645.1 Acidobacteriota bacterium
GGAGGCGGCGACGAATGGGCGGACAAAGTCGAGCGTTTTGCTGTTTGGCAGCGATTGGCTCAGCCGGAGATTGAGATTCTGGTTGGCGGCGGAACCGATGCCGAAGTCATTCGTTTGCTGAAACCTGCTGGCATTCGCGAATTTCACGTCGGCAAAGCCGTCCGCGAAGGGCAGAGCATTGACGGCATCGTGCTGGCTGACAAAGTCCGAGCGTTGAAAACGCTGGTTGAGCAATAGGAGTTATCCATGAAGTCTGTTTTCAAAAACGTCTGGCCGTATCAGGCTGACGAAATGAATTTGCCCGTGGCCGATGTCGAAACGGCCATTCCGTTTTACGAAACGGTGCTGGGATTTCGGCTGATCGCGCGCAGCGAATCACCGCACAAATCAGCGGTATTGGGGCGCGACGGCGTTCACATCGGCTTGGCCGAAAACGGAGGCGACCCGACTCAGGATGGTTGTTTTTTCGAAGTGGATAATGTCGAAACCGCCTTTGCCGAATTGAAGTCAAATGGTTTGAGCAACGAGAAAGCGGATTTCCGCATTGACCAACACGGCGACACCATGTGGAAAGTGTTTTTCGCCATTGCGCCGGACGGGCTTTGTTATTGTTTGGGCGAACGACAAAACTGATTGCGAGGTCAATATGGCTCTTGAAATCCAAAGCCTGACGCCATTGATTCAGGTGTTCGATATGCCGACGTCCATCGCGTTTTACCGCGACACGCTTGGCTTTGAAATGGTCGAATCATCTACGCCGGGCGATGATTGCGATTGGGCGATGTTGCGGCTGCAAGGCTTGTATTTGATGCTCAATACGATGTACGAAAAACCGGATCGCCCACCGACTCCTGACGTCCGAAGGAATTTTGCCCACAGCGACACCTGTTTGTATTTTGGCTGTCCGGATGTGGATGCTGCCTACGCTCATTTGCAAGCTGCGGGCGTTGCGGCGAATCCGCCAAGCATTGCTCCGTATGGGATGAAGCAGTTGTATCTGACCGACCCCGATGGATACAACCTCTGTTTCCAATGGCCGGCCTGACAGACTCCGAAAATGCTGTATCTGGTGATTGAACATTTCAAGCAGCAAAACGCGTTGCCGGTGTACCAACGTTTTCAGGAACGCGGGCGACTGGCTCCGGCGGGATTGACCTATGTGTCCAGTTGGGTGGACGTGCCGTGTCATCGCTGTTTTCAGGTGATGGAAACCGACGACCGCGCCTTGCTGGACGAATGGATGGCGAACTGGAACGACCTGGTAGATTTCGAAGTGATCCCGGTTCTGTCATCGGCTGACGCCGCCCGCAAAGTTTTGAATGTTGCAGGCGACGCTGGTTAAGTCGCTCGCTATATCAAATAAAAGCCATGCTAAACTTTGGCGCGGAGGTGGGTTATGACCTTAACGATTCATGTGCCAACAGAACTGGAACAACGTCTGGAAGCCGCTGCCAAACAACGTGGCATTGGCAAAGACGAGTTCGTTTGTATCGTGCTGGAAGAAAATCTCAACCAACTCCCCACACCGCATTCGCCCGACTTTCCATCCAAAATCATTGCGACAGACTTGCCCGTTCGTGATCGTACGCAAGAATATGCCTGGCTGGAACAGCACCGTGAGGAATATGAGGGGCAATATGTGCTTCTGGACGGCGACATTCTGATTGCCGCTGGAACGAACGCCAAGGAAGTGGTTTCCGTGGGGCGTCAGCGTGGGATTGTCGGCGCGTTGCTTCTTTACGTCGAAGGCCGCGAGCAACCGCGTTTTCTCAGCGGAGGCTTATGGCGATGACTTACCCTGTCGAATTTCAGCGCAAAACTAATTACAAATCGCTGGCTCAAGGCATCACGATTGAAGCGATTCTTCGCTTCGGCGGATTGGAAACGCGCTGCGATGCCAAAGTAGATACGGGCGCGGAAGTTTGCCTGTTTGAACGCAGTATTGCCGACACACTGGACATAGATGTTGAAAGTGGCTACCGCGAAAGGTTTTCTACGTTGGCTGGCGGTGTGTTTGGCTACGCTCATCCCATTGAACTCGAAACGGTAGGACTGCGCTTTCAAACTTACGTGTATTTCGCCGAGAGCTACTATGTGCGACGTAGCCTGTTAGGCCGACAAGGTTGGCTACAACTGGTGATGCTCGGAGTGGACGATTACAACGGCGAACTTTATCTGCGCGCGAATCAGCAAGTCTGACTGCTGGCTCGGCGGCGAGATTTA
>JAEUQP010001056.1 GCA_016789645.1 Acidobacteriota bacterium
TCGCATGCGATTGGCGATTTGCACTTTGCCAACAGCCGACTGGGGTTGAAACGGCTGGAAGGCGCATACGCCTGGCAAACGCTGATTAAATCCGGTGTTGTCATTGCCGGAGGTTCCGATGCCCCGGTTGAACGCGGCGAACCGATGATCGAATTTTATGCGGCGGTCGCTCGCAAAGATCAAAAAGGATTTTCCGGCGAAGGCTGGCATCTGGAAGAAAAAGTCACGCGCGAACAGGCGTTGAAGATGTTCACCACATGGGCGGCTTACGCGGCGTTTGAAGAAAAGAAACGCGGCTCGATTGAGCCGGACAAGTGGGCTGATCTGACGATTCTGTCAGCGGACATCATGCAAATTCCCGAAGCCGATATTCTGAAAACCAAATGCCTGATGACGGTCATTGGCGGCGAAGTCGTGTTTGATGCGACGAGCAGCCCGAGTAAGAAGTGACGCTACTTCGCCACTTCGGTGAGCTTGAACGCGTCGAACAGAACTCGACCGGTCAGCAAACAAGGCGGATCAGGGCAAGGTTGGCGTTGGAATCGAATGGTCACGGCGTCGGTTTTGGCACTGGTCGTAAATTTGACCACCTCTTCTTTCCATTCGGTGGTTTTGTTCGGCAGCGGAGCATTGGTCGCGCGCAACCGTCCGGCGTCGGCGGCATCAATGGCTTCCAGCGTCAGCATACTCCATCCATTCAATTCTTCGGTTTTGACGGCGTAACTGAGTTCATACGTCGTCGAAGGTTTGACGGAGACAGTTTGCGCAAAAAAGGTTTGTGGAATGTTTTCCCGAATTTCGAACCCGATGCGCAAAGACTGGGTGCCTTCCTGCGGCGCTTTGCGATCCAGCGACACTTTGACTCCACCCATCGGCCCGATTCGCCATGTCAGAAATGGCGCTTTCGCATCAATCACGAGCGGCTTTTCAAACCCTCCGTTGGCCAGCAACGATCCGGCGTCCGGCATCGGACGATCCGGCATCTGCACGGAGTTCCAGACTTCGTACGCCGCTGCCATCTGTCCGGCGTAATACAGCGCCAGCGACACCTGCTGAGCTTCGGCAGCGGAATGATCGGATGTTTCGCGCCAGATGCTCATGGCGTCGTTGAACCGATTACGCCCCACCAGCAAGGCAATCATTTGCGACCGCGCTTCGCCGCTCAATGCCAACGCCGAAGCAATCGCTCGCCCGTCGCCGTTGAACGAATCCCAGGCGTAATCGAAAACCAGCGGCAATGCCGATTGTCGCCCGGCGAGCGCTTGGCGAAAGTGAGCAAAGGCCGCGTCTCGTTCGCCTTTGCGCAACAGATGATTGCCCAGCGCCCAACGCGGTTCGAAATGGCTTGGCGCAAGCTTGACCGAACTTTCCAACGCCTGTCGGGCTTCGTCCTGAAATCCCCCGCGATCCAATGCCCGTCCCAAGACCAGCCAGGCTCGATAATCTTCCGGGTTCATTTTTACGGTTTGGCGCAATTCTTCCAGCGCCGTCACCAAAAACTGTTCATTCTGTTCTTCGGTGGCGGCAGACAGATACACGCCGCCGCGTCCCAGATGGCTTAACGGGTCGCGTTCGGCCAAGCCAACGGCCAAATCTGCCCACTGCAATTTGTTTTCGGGCGGAAGATTCGGCGTTCGCTCCACGGCTCTCATCACCGCATCGCCAATGGCCGAACGAGCGACCAGCCAGGACAACACGCCAAACCCGGCAAGCGCGATAAGCAACAACAACAGTCTCAGAATGATGGGTCGAACAGAGATTGTGGCCATAACGCGGGTGAGACTACTGAATCAATTGTCGGCTGGCAAGCAGTCGCCAACCTCTGAAACTCAACATAATCTTGAAGTTAATGAGATTGACAGTGTCGAAGAGCATCGGCGATACTTCGTTTCCCCGTTCGGGAAAATCATCGCTAAGCATTTGAAATCAAGGTTTCCGTCAAAAATCGGCTCGGCTTTTAGTTTTCGGCAGATGGAATTCTTAACTCGTTTTTGTCGTGCGGAAATCCCAATCCCCTACTAAAACGTCGCATGGATTTTTGACGATTGGCCTGACCCAGTTGTTCTGGGTGGTTGGCTTGTTGGCTAAAAAACCTGCAGGGAAAAGTTATGTTGCGGAGAGTGTTCAATTCATTCGTGTTTTCCATGTTTGTGTGTCTGACGGTTTCGGGCGCGGCTTTCGCCCAACCCCCACAACCCGCATTGCCGCCAGTCTCTCCTCAATCTGCCAAGCCACAAGCATTGCCAAACATACTTTCGACCGGCGGCACGGGAGATCAGGTTTATCGCATCGGTCCCGGCGACGTGCTGGATGTTCGCGTGTTCAATCGCCCGGAATTGAGCGGCGAACGCCGGGTGACCGAAGCCGGACGCATCCGCTTGCCATTCATCGAAGACATCCAGGTTGCTTGTCTGACCGAAGCTGAAATCTCCAGACAGATTGCCGACAAATACAAAAAATTTCTGCGCGATCCGCAGGTGGACGTGTTCGTGAAGGATTACAAGGGAGTGCCGGTGGCGGTCATTGGCGCCGTCAATCAGCCCGCGCGCTTTCAATTGCAACGCCGGGTTCGTTTGCTGGAATTGCTTTCTTATGCCGGAGGGCCAAGCAATCGTGCCGGAACGTTCATTCACATCATTCACAGCAACGATTACGACTTTTGCCAGAACAATCCGGGCATTGTTCCAGCTACGACGGAAGGAAAACCAGCGTCTGAAGCGGACGATCCCGATGGCGGAAAAATTTCGATTTTGACAGCGCTGTCTTCAGTCAATCTGCGGGATTTGCTCGGTGGAAAGCTGGACGCGAATCTGTACATTCAGCCCGGCGACATCGTCAGCGTCCCCGAAGCCGATCAGATTTATGTCACCGGCGCCGTGAATCGCCCCGGAGCATACGCGCTGACCACCAAGATTACGCTGACTCAGGCCATCGGCCTTGCAGGCGGGATCAACATGGAAGGCGCTCAAGGGCGTGTGCGATTGGTTCGCCAGGATCCAAACTCGGATAAGCGATCTGAAGTCGTTTACAACCTGAAGGACATCAACAAACGCAAAATCGAAGACATCATCTTGATGCCGAACGACATTATTGAAGTTCCCAATTCCACGCTGCGAGCCGCCTCTCGCAACATGCTGGGAGTCAGCATCAGCATGTTAAGCGCTTTGCCGTATTTCATTATTCGATAGAATTGTCCGGGCTTGAGCGCCCGCATCGTTGTCCAAGCTATGCAGGAAGAAAACAAGAACAAACTGATTACCGCTGAAGAAGCCGCTGCGTTGATGGATTTGCGGCGGGATTACGCTTACGGGCGAGGCGTGACGGTTGAAACCGAAGAGACTCATCTGCGCGATTACTGGCGCATCATTCGTCGGCGGCTGTGGGTTCCCATCGGCGTCGTCATTGTGACCGTGACGCTGGCCACGATTTACAACCTTCGCTTGCCGGACGTGTACGAAGGCGTCACGCAAATCGTGCTGGAACGCGAAGACCGAGTCGTCAACGTCAAGGATTTGCAGATCAACATGGCGGGCGGCGACGACACGCAATACATGAATACGCAGTTGAAGATTATGCAAAGCCCGCGCGTTGCGTATCTGGTCGCCAAATCTTTGGACCTGGATAACAATCCGGACTTTATCCCCGGATTTCGTCCTGCGGGGCAAAATTCCCAATCGCAACTGCTGGACGTGACTCACGGTGAGAGCGACGAGCAAGCCGACATGCAACGACTGGAAACCCAGATTGACGTGTTGTTGGCCAATGTGGAACTCAAACCCGAACGCGAAACCCGGCTCGTCAACATTCTTTACCGCCACACCAACAAAGACCTGGCGCGTAAAATTGCCGATACCTGGGCGGAAGCCTGCATCCAGAACAATTACGAAACCAAAGAGAAATCGAATAAACAGGCGGGCGAGTTTCTGGGCAAGAGCATCGCAGAATACAAACTGAGGCTGAAAGAATCTGAAGAAAAATTGCTGAATTATCGCCGCTCCAATCAGATTCTGGATTTCGGCGAAAAGGAAAACACGGTTTCCGAACGATTGGTGGCTCTCAATCAATTGCTGTTGCAAGCCGAAACCGATCGCAAAAATGCTCAACTCGCATTTGAAATGAGCCGGAACATTGCAGACGTTACGACCTTGCCGGAAATTCAGCGCGACCCAATCATTCAGGAACTCAACAAAAAGATCACCGAACTGCGACAACAGCGCGAACAATTATTGGTGGAATTCACGCCCGAATGGCCCGATGTGAAAAAAGTCGAACAACAACTTGCTCGACTCGAAGGAGAACTTCGAGCTTCGCACCAGCGCATTCTGACAACGGCTGAAAACCAATACCGCAGCGCGTTGCAAAAAGAAGATTCGTTGCGAAAAGCATTTGCCCAGCAACGTGCGGAAACATTGCAACAAAACGAAGGCGCGATCACCGCCAAGATGTATCAACAGGAAATTGATACCAATCGCCGAATGCTGGACAACTTGTTGCAAAGCCAGCAAGGCGTCGAAATTTCAGCCACAGGCCTGCTCAAACCCAGCGTTCGCATCACCAAAGCGGCTTCCATGCCGCGCGCACCGGTCGGACCGAAACGCGAACAGAACATTCTCCTGGCTGCGCTGCTGGCGCTGCTTGGCGGAATCGGCCTGGTGCTGTTCCTCGATTACATCAACAACAAGATCGAATCGGTTGAGGATATTGACCGTTACCTGAAATTGCCTGCGCTTGGCGTCATTCCGGTGTTGCAGGGCAATGGCAAGGCTCGCCGGCTGATCGCTGGCAAGGGCAATAAAGAGCTTGCCCCGGCGGGCGCGGGAAATTCTCAGGTCATCCTGACGCAGGTCGAAACCAATTCGTCCATTGCCGAAAGTTATCGCCAGCTTCGCACGGCGCTGTTGCTGTCATCGGCGGGGCATGCTCCACGAACGTTGCTGATTACCAGCAGCCAGCCTGCCGAAGGGAAAACAACGACCAGCGTCAACACGGCAATTTCCCTGGCGCAAACCGGAGCTTCGGTGTTGAT
>JAEUQP010001068.1 GCA_016789645.1 Acidobacteriota bacterium
CGAAGCTTGGGCAATGTTGTAAAAACGAATTTTGTCTCCTTTGCCCTGCCGTTTGAAACCTTCGGCGATATTTGCCGGAACCGAAACCGCCGCTCGCCGCAACTGCGAAGTCAGTCCAAACACCTCATGCTTCGGAAAACACTCCGTCAGTTTATAAATCGCCAACACCCATTGATGAGCCTTCTTCCAAACATCAACTTCCCGAAAGTTCTTCGACTTTGCTTTTTGCGCTTCTTCCATAATCCATCTCTCATGAAACTAGCCCGCCAAGCTACTGTCTACTGTCTACTGTCTACTTTGACGGAATTATTCCGATGTGAAATCGCCATCAGCATTCCCAACATAAAAAAGCTGGTAATCAATGACCAGCCGCCGTGGCTGACAAACGGCAAGGTGATTCCGGTCATCGGCAACATGCGCAGCACACCTCCGATATTGACGATGGCCTGAAAGCCCAGAAACGCTGTAATGCCAGCGGCAATCAGTTTGGTGAACATATCGCGGGCTTCGATGGCGGTTCGCATTCCGGCAACGACGACAATAATGAAAGCAAAGATGATGATCGCTCCACCGACGATTCCCATCTCTTCGGCAACGACGGCATAAATGAAATCCGAATCGGCAATCGGCACGGTTTCAGGATGCCCTTTGCCCAGGCCAGCGCCAAGCACACGCCCATCGCTGATGCCGAACAACGCTTGCGAAGGTTGAAAGGCGTATTTGTTGTACCACTTTTCTTCGTCAGTGTTGCCGGGCACGCGCGGAGCTTCTTTCGCCCACCATTCGTGTTCTTCGGTATCGGGCGCGATGCCGCCATATCGCCACAAATAAAACCGCTGTTTGATTCGATCCGGGACGCCTTCGTTGACGATGTTTTTGACTCGCTGGACTGCGCCGACTTCCGCGCCATCGGTGAAGACATTAACGACGGTGTTGTACACACCAGCGGCGAAAATCGAAACCACTAACAGCGCTGCCATCAATCCGATGGCAATCGTCACTTGCGGCAATCGGCGAACGGCAACGACATACAGCGTGACGTACGCGCCCAAAAAGACCAGCATCTGCCCGAAATCCTGCAAGGCAAAAAACGGGACAATCGGCAACGCCGCGATCAGCAAAAACGGCAGCACGAAACGCCAAGGAGGAATGCCCCAATGCGTCCGCGACAAATTGCGATAATGATCGGCCAAAATCCCGGCGTAACTCAGCAAAAAGGTAATCTTCACCGGTTCCCACGGCGTCGTATTGCCCAGCGACTTTCCGCGTTCCGAAAGAAAAATGGCGATAAAGGCGAACGGCAGCGTCGTCAACAATCCGATCAGAAAGCTGTTTCGTTGTAATAGCAGCAAAACATCGTCACGGCGAATAAAGGCAAACGCCAGCGCGAAGCCCAAAAACGCCACCAGCGGAATCAAAGTCGAAGTCGAAGTGAAGATTCGGCTAAGCGTCCAATACTGTGGCGCATTGGTGTCAGTGGGCGTTGTCGTTTGCAATTGGAAATTCGGATCGCCGAACAACGCCTTTTTCTTTTCGGCGTCGTAAAACTGATTGATGTTTTTGTATTGCTGTACGCGGGCTTTGGCCAGCCGTGCTTGTCGGACTTCGGCGCGATTTCCGGCGGCGTATTCCGGATCGGTGAACAAACGGTACTGCGTAAACTGGCCTATGCTGAAAAGCAGAATAGCAACCGTAAACAACGTCAGATCGCCGGCGTATTTGTGTCGCCGTGCCAACCAGATAAAGACGAAAAAAATCGGCAAAAACAACGCCAGGTCGCGGCACGCCAGCAATACCGACGGCGAAAATCCGCGCGCGATTCCAGCCCGGTAAATGGCCAGATACGCCAGCGCATCCAACACC
Source organism: Acidobacteriota bacterium (assembly GCA_016789645.1). Taxonomy (GTDB): domain Bacteria; phylum Acidobacteriota; class Blastocatellia; order RBC074; family RBC074; genus RBC074. Next base: position 1,864 of record JAEUQP010001068.1, read on the forward strand.
ACCAGCAAAACCAGCAACAACAAATGCGAAGAGGGGCGATTTTTCATGCCAGCAACAGACGACCGCCTTGAAATTTTTGTTCAGGATTTGTTTTCACTGCTTGAACGCGCGCAATCATAAGCTGGACAAGAAACGGCAAACAACCATTCTGGAAAAATTTGTACTGATTCAATTCCGTCTATTCCGACTCAGAAAACGTAACTTTCCAATAAACATCAGTGAGCGGCAAGATCACACCTACTGACGCAAGTTCGATTTTACTGTCCAGACCAATGACATCTGACCGCAACCATTTTCCATCTGGTTGGCGAAGGTAATGAATCACATGTGGGCGTTCCGACGAAACCAGTAAATACTCTTTGAAGCTTGAGATTTCCTGGTAAGCGAGAAACTTGGCTTCACGGTCGTAATCACTCGTCGAAGGTGACAACACCTCAACAATCAATACAGGGTTCACCAAAATGTCGTGTCCATGTATCTCTTCAAAGATCGGCTCACCACAAACAACCGAAGCATCCGGATAGCGAAACGGCGGAGCTTTTGTCGTTTTCACTGACTGGTTGCCATCAAAAACCTCACAGGGTTTACCATCAAGCAACTCACCTAATCTTCGGCTGACATTGCGAGTTGCTCGATTATGCGACCTTTTGCCACCAGCCATTGAGACAATCTCACCATCAAAAAACTCCAGTCGCTCTTCGGACTTATGCAAAAGAGCCAGGTATTCTTCTATCGTGTATTTTTTTTCTGGCAAAGCCGACATTTTGCCCTCCTTTCGCAGGTTAAAAATTCGATGTGATTCTACCTCATCTCTGGCAACGCGGGCAGAAGTACGTCGAACGTCCGCCTTGCGCCAGCCGCTGAATTGCTTCGCCACAAGTCAAACACGGCAGGCCTTCGCGCTCGTAAACCCGCCAACTGTCTTCGTATGCGCCGTCGCCATAACGGCCATACACTTCGCGCGGATCGGTTTCCAGCGTGCTGCCCGCTTCGATGGCTTCGGTCAAAACGGCAACGATTTCACTGTGCAAAGCTTCGGCGCGAGCCCGCGACAGTTTGTTGGCCGGAAGTTGCGGATTGATCTTCGCGCGGTGCAGCGCTTCGGCGGCGTAAATGTTTCCAAGACCTGTAACGCGGGTTTGATCCAGCAAAAACAGCTTGATGGCCTGCTTGCTCCGCTGCAAAGCTTCATGCAGGTAGCTGGCGTTGAACGCAGCATCGAACGGTTCCGGAGCGAGTTTGCTCAGATGCGAAACCGTATCCAGTTCGGAGGTTTTGACGACCAGCATCATTCCGAAATGGCGTTGGTCGGCGAACAGCAGCTTGCGTCCGTTGTCCAACCAGAACGCCGCATGCGTGTGCGGCGGCGGAGCTTCGTCAGCGTCCACGTGAACGAATCGCCCAGTCATTCGCAAATGAGTGACCCAAGTTCGCTTGTTCGACAGGTGCGTCAGAATGTGTTTACCGCGCCGAGTGACGTCTTCGACGCGCGCTCCTTTCAACCAGGCGGCAAACTGGCGCGGAGGATTTTCCGGCGCCAGCTTGGCGCGCAACAATTGGGCTTTGGTGATGGTTCGCCCGGCAATCAATTTGCGCAAATGCCGCGCAACCATTTCGACTTCAGGAAGTTCAGGCATGCCGAAGTGTTTACCACACCTTCGCGCAATCTGGACAGACCGCGCGATCCCGTGTCATAACCACGACTCCACAAAATCAATTCACATGACAAAGAGGGTTTATGAGTTCACGCCGTCAATTCATGCAATCGCTTGCGGCGACGACTGCCGCAGCGACCATTGAGGTTCCGATGCTCGCTTTTCCGCAAACCAAACGTCGCAACATCAAACTCGGCTTCGACAACTTTTCGATTCGCGCCTTCGGCTGGAAAGCGCCGCAGTTGCTGGATTACGCCGCGCGGCTGAAAGTGGACACCGTGCTGTTTTCCGATTTGGACGTGTACGAAAGCCACGAGGAAAAATACCTGAAAGACATCAAGAAAAAAGCCGACGACTTGGGTATTGAAATCCAAGCCGGAACGGGCAGCATCTGCCCATCGGCAAAATCTTTCAGCCCGCGTTTCGGCACTGCCGAAGAGCATTTGCTGCTGACGATTCGCGTGGCGAAAACGCTTGGCTCCAAAGTCGCCCGCTGTTATCAAGGCACGGCGGATGATCGCAAATTGCCCGGCGGATTGCCCGCGCGCTGGAAAGACACGATCAAGGTTTGCAAAGCTGTTCGTTCGCAAGCGATAGATGCTGGAGTCAAAATCGCCATCGAAAATCACGCGGGCGACATGCAGGCGTGGCAACTGGCCAATCTGATCGAAGAGTGCGGGCGCGATTTCGTCGGCGCGACGCTGGATTCCGGCAATGCCACCTGGACGCTGGAAGACCCGATGCGCAATCTGGAAATCCTGGGGCCGTACGCCGCGACGACCGGCATACGCGATTCGATGGTTTGGGAAACGACGGAAGGCGCAAACGCTGGCTGGACGGCAATCGGCGAAGGGCAAGTGGATTGGCAAAAATACTTTGACCGTTTTGCCGAACTCTGTCCGGGCGTAGCCGTGCAACTGGAAATCATCTCCGGCGCGATTCGGCCTTACCCATTCAAACAGGAAGAATTTTGGAAAGATTACGGCGACATTCGCGCCAAAGAATTTCTGGGCTTTACGACAATGGCCAAAGCCGGAAAACCGATTGCGCCGTTCAAAGCTCCTGCGGACAAAGACCGCAAACTGGCTGAGCAGGAATTCCAAAAAGCCGAACTGGAACGCAGCATCAAATACTGCCGCGAAGTTTTGGGACTGGGTTTGAAATCCTGATTCGCCAAAGTGGCAGGTGACGTTAGTTGGGCAAGCGGCGCGTTTCGTCTTCGGTCACGCTGCTTGGGCCCAACGGGTTGGT
>JAEUQP010001101.1 GCA_016789645.1 Acidobacteriota bacterium
TCCGGGCAGAACCGATGCCTGCGCGGTGGATTTGACGACCACCGTTGTGGCTGCGGACGGCAAATTGAAAGAAGAAAAATGGAAGGCGAATCCGGATGCACCGATTGATTGTTTTTATGTGTATCCGACGGTTTCCAACGACACCACCGGCAATAGCGACATGAATGCCGGGCCGGAAGAAATGAATGTCATCAAACAACAATTCGCGCGATTTGGGTCGCAGTGCCGGTTGTATGCTCCGCTGTATCGGCAAATTACATTGACGGCGTTGCGCGCAAACCTGTCGGGCAATCCGATGAAAATGGATCGCATGCAGGCTTACAACGACGTGCTCGACGCCTGGAACCATTATCTGGCCAACGACAACAAAGGCCGCGGCGTGGTTTTGATCGGTCATTCGCAAGGTTCCGGCATGTTGATGCAACTGATCAAAAACGAAATTGACGGCAAACCGATTCAGGATCGCATCGTGTCAGCGTTGCTGATTGGCATGAATGTCGCCGTGCCCAAAGGAAAAGATGTCGGCGGCCAGTTTCAGAAAATGCCGCTATGTCGTTCGGGCAATCAAACCGGCTGCGTGATTTCCTATGTGACGTTTCGCGAAACGGCGCCGCCTCCGGCCAACACCCTGTTCGGGCGATTGCCGGGAGGAACCATGGAAGTGGCTTGCACAAACCCTGCGGCGTTGGCTGGCGGCAACGGAGAGTTGCACGCTTATCTTGGCGCAGGGCGTTTGGCAGGGTCTTCAGCCCAGGAGCCCAAACCCTGGGTTACGCCTGAACAACCGATCAAAACTTCGTTTGTCAGCGTTCCCGGATTGCTGACTGGCACGTGCGTTTCCAATGAAAACGGTTCGTATCTGGCGGTAAAGGTTCACGGCGACCCGAAAGACCCGCGTACGGATGACATCGTGGGCGACATTGTCGTCGCCGGTCAGGTGCAGGCAAATTGGGGATTGCATCTGATTGACGTGAACATCGCCATGGGCAATCTGGTAAACATCGTCGGCCAGCAATCAAAGGCTTACCTGGCGAAACAGAAAAAGTAACGGCAAGGGAAGTTGAGGAGATTCCAGTTTGAAAACCAATTCTGTTGAGGCTCACCCGCAACGAACCTACAAATATTATGATTTGGTGATGGCGGCGTTTGTCACTGTGTTGCTGTGTTCCGGCATCATCGGTGTGCAGAAAGTATCCCAGATCAAAATTCCCTGGGTGGGAGCGGTTGAATTCGGCACAGCGATTTTGTTTTTTCCGCTGAGCTACATTTTTGGCGATGTGCTGACCGAAGTGTATGGGTACGCGCGGTCGCGGCGCGTGATTTGGGCGGGCTTCGGCGCATTGATCTTTGCCGCGTTCATGAGCTGGGCGGTGGTCAAAATGCCCCCGGCTCCAAATTGGAAAGGGCAGGACGCTTACGATCTGATTTTTGGCAGCACGCCGCGCATCGTGTTTTCATCGCTGATCGCGTTTTGGGCGGGCGAATTCGCCAATTCGTTTGTCCTGGCCAAAATGAAGATTCTGACCAGCGGGCGCTGGTTGTGGACGCGAACCATCGGTTCCACCATCGTTGGCGAAGGCGTGGATTCACTGATTTTTTATCCGCTGGCGTTTTACAACTCTTCGATCATGCCGAACGATCTGGTCTTCACGGTCATGGTCAGCAATTACCTGTTGAAAGTCGGCTGGGAAGCGATCATTACGCCGTTCACGTATTTGATCGTCAATTTCCTGAAGCGTGTCGAACATGAAGATTATTACGACCGCGATACCAACTTTAATCCGTTTACGCTTGAAACCTGATCGAGCGGACTGACGTTTTAGCCGAGGGCGACTGATTTCGTTCTCAACCAGCAATCAAACTCAATCCAAGGTGAAAAACTTATGACAACAACTGCCCAGATGAAGAGCAAAATCCAAGCAGCAAAAGAACGGCTGGATGCCCACGTCCGCGAAATGGTCGAATGGCATTTCAATCCCGAAACCGGATGCGAGTACTGGCTGGAAAAAGCCAAGACTTATGATTTCGATCCGCGCAAAGACGTGAAAACCTACGAAGACCTGGACAAGTTTCC
>JAEUQP010001120.1 GCA_016789645.1 Acidobacteriota bacterium
AATAATGAGCAGGCCCTGCGTTGTGCCCTTCGCCACGGTGTATTTCCCCGCAGGAAGCGTTTTACCGCCGACATTGAAATCAAATGGGATGTCAGCCGTAACTTTTGTTGTCAATCCGGCGGCAATGCCCAGGGCGGTCAAGGTGACGATCAAACTCAAAGTGGCGACGATAGTGGTGATTTGTTTTTTCATGGTTCCCCCTAATTGTTTTTCCAACGTTTTCTCTCTGGCGAACAGTCATCAGCTTCGTGTTGATGCGCTCGTTTTTTTCCATCTCACGCAGAGTCTTAGTTCAATCGCCGTGCCATTGGACAAGCAGGCTTTGCGGCAATTCGCAATTTGCCAGTAACTATCAGTAAAGGATCGGTTTAGAGTTTTGCAGATTTGGCTCGGTGCTGTGATGGCAAAAATAAGGCGGGCGGCAAACAACCGTAAAGCTATCCCTTCAGATAGCCCTTCTATCCGATCAGTATGTGCTCTAGTCGGCTTTTGTGCTGGCCTGCTCCCTGTCCTTCAATTGGGGAGTAGAATCCGCGCCGGGCGAATCGCCACCCCGGCCCATCGGCAACGCGAAAGCAACCGTGAGGTGTGGTTACACGGCAAGGCGCGCTTGAAAAAATGTTTGTTGATGTGGCTGTCTTGGCCTGGCTTCGTTTGGGAATGATCGAACAGCAATACACGAATCAGTTTTCGGGCAGCATCACGCTTACTGCCGGGATATTTTGGGAAAAGCGGCTTACCGCTGCGCACAAACGGTTTGTGAATGCCTGCGCCAATCTGGCGAAAGTGCGAAAGCTGCAAAGGCCAAAGACAAGGAATCAGCTATCTATTGCTCAGATCAACCAATATCTAGGCCAGACAAAAATATGTAAGCACACGTTGGGTGAGGTGCTGGAATCTTAGGCTCATTCTGAGTGTTTGTTATTTAGGAAATTGCATAGCTGTCGAAGGCAAGTCAGGAGAAATCCGACTGTACAGTCAACGTCTTTTCCTGCTAGCCGCTCAAGTCATTATGGCCTGAGCGGCTTTGGTTTTAATTCCCTTCGATTTCCTTCCTTGTCTTTTCCCGCATCGCCTTCAATTCGTCTTTGTGCTGGTCTTCGATTTCTGGCGGCAGCTTCGTTTCGTTGTCAATGATGGCCTTTGATAATTGCTCCCACGTCAGATTCTTTGCCTCGCTAAGGTCCGCCCTGCTGAGGTCCGCCCTTCCGAGGTTTACCCCTTGGAGGTCTGCCTCGCTGAGGATTGCCTCGCGGAGGTCTGCCCTACGGAGGTCTGCCTCACGAAGGTCTGCCATGAAGAGGTTTGCCATGAAGAGGTTTGCCCTTTGGAGGTTTGCCCAGCCGAGGTGTGCCCCGCGAAGGTTTGCGATGAAAAGGATTGCCCCGCGGAGGTTTGCCCCGAAGAGGTTTGCCCCGAGGAGGTTTGCCTCGCCGAGGTCTGCCTCGAAGAGGTTTGTCCTTTTCAAATCAATTCTGTTGGCTTCCCCGTCTGCATTACGCCTTCCAATCACGGTGAGGATGGCTTGAATGTCTGTGGGAAGTTTGGGAATTGGGATTTCTTCTTTCGCCTGATTCTTTTTTGATGCGTTTTGCTGAGCCGGTTTTTCTTCTTTGCGAGGGGCGTTCTCCCTGACGTATGCGGTCAGAACTTCCATGATTGTCCACCGGTCTTTTTCTGAATCATTCGCAATGCGCTCAAGGGCATAGATTCCCCCAAGCCGGACTTCCAGCTTGTCTTTATCGCCAAGCTGAGTGATTGCCTTTGTGAAGCGGTCAGTGATTTGCCCCTCTTGTGTCAGCCTGCTTGTGATGGCGAGGTTGGCTCCGGTGAGAATCAAGCTGACGATAACAATGAAACCGCCGATGATTTGCGAGAGCGTCTTGCGAGCTTCGTTCTCGATGGTGAAAAGCTCCGAGGGCTTCAGGGAACTTTGCAGCGTGTAAAGCGAGCCGTCTTCGTCTACTTCCAGTTTGTCAGCCAAGCGTTTCTTTTCAGGTTTTTGCAACGCCTGAGCTTGCCGTTTGGGAACGATTTGCAGCACAAACCAGATGAGTGTCATCAACAGCAAGGCAATGATGACGACGCTTGAGTAATACCAGACCGGCGGCAAGTCGGAGATGAAAAATGCGCCATATCTGGCTTTGAGCGTTGCCCACGGAACGAACTTCCAGAGCAAGGCGGCTGTGATGATTGCCAACACAAGCAACACGACTAGGCGGATTCTCTTTTTCATAGATACCCTCGTTTCAGATTGGATTGGTTACAGCTTGAGAACGGCAGGAATGTACGGCATTCGGTGAAGGCGTGGCTAGAAGAAAAAGCCGCCTGACGATTGCCGGGCGGCTGTTTGTTGTGTTGGCTTCCCGGCTCTTATGGTTTTTCTTCCGCCTTCAAGTCGCGCAAAAGCCTATCAAACGCGGCTTCAAATGAGTCGTGGTCTTTCCAGTTGCTGAAATCCGGGATGAAGTATTCGCGGACTTCAACGGCCAGGTCTTTGCCGGTCTCGGCATCGAAGCAACGCCATTTCTTGATGGTGTCGAAATCGGTGATGCGGATTGGGAAAAGTTTTCTTCTGCCTTCTCGCTTCTCTGTTTCGATGGCTTTGCGGATTTCCGTTTCAACCCAACCGCTTTTCAAGCTTTCTTCAGAAAGAATCAGCAACAGCCGGTCGTGAAGCTGGATGGCGCGTTCAAGCTGGTCAAATAGTTTCTCTCCGCCTTTGACATCTTCGGGCGAAAACCAGACGCGCGCTTTTGCGTCGCGCAATCGTGAATGCAGGCGCTGAGCGAACTCAACATCTTTCGTGCTGTGACTGATGAAACACGAGTAAAGCTGGAAAGGTTGAACGGCACCAACCAGCGAAGGAATAAAGCGAATGAAGTTTTCATCCACGCCACAGCCGCGCAAAAACTCTTCAGGAATCTTCCCTTGTGATTTGTAGATGGTGTCTATGCCAATAGTTGATGGGCCGTGATGTTGGCAGGACTCAAGCCCTTTTGTTTCGCTTAGGTTTACATTTGCGAATAATGTGTTCCTCAGGTCGGCAACGCGCAGGTTGGCACCGCGCAAATTGGCATCGCGCAGGTTGGCATCACGCAGGTTAGCACCGCTCAGTTTGGCACCGCTCAGATTGGCATCAATCAGGTCGGCACCGCTCAGATTGGCATCAATCAGGTCGGCCCCGCTCAGGTCGGCATCAATCAGGTCGGCCCCGCTCAGGTCGGCCCCGCTCAGGTCGGCATCAATCAGTTTGGCCCCGCTCAGTTTGGCAATAATCAGATTGGCACCGCCCAGGTCGGCACCGCGCAGGATGGTGCCGCTCAAGTCGGCACCGCCCAGGAAGGCGCCGCACAGGATGGCATAGCGCAGGTCGGCATCACTCAGGTCTAGCATGATTCCTGAAATTTCTTTCCGCCACTCATTCCATTTCTTTACACCTTGCTTGAGTATTTCCAGATGCTCAGGATTTGCCATAGTCATCGCTCCAATTGCTGAGTTTCGGGCGGGCGGATTCTCGCTCAGATTGGCGCGAGTGAAAAGGAAATGACGGCTGGAAAGGTCGGAATCTGCCTTCGTTTGAGGCTAGCCGCAGAGGGCAGAAATCGAAGCCACAATCCTTCTCTTTTGCGGCTAGCCGCAGAATCCCTTCAAACCCACCAGAATCAATCTTTATCTCGCCAGAGTTGTAAAAAACTCTTCAACTTTTAATCAAGTTGACTTAGGATGCGCGGCGCAGACACGTCCGGGAGTTTCAAGCCAAGTCAGAATTGACTTCGGCAAACTGGTTTATTCAAGAAAGCGCCTTCATCGTTCCGGGTGTGTCTGCAAACATCAGTCGGAAAAAGAGCGATGAAGGCGCTTTTACTTTCCAGCCCCGCACTTTGACCTTTCATTCATTCACCTTTTGCCCATGAGTTTGACCGACTATCACGCAAAATACTTTGCCTACGAACTGACCAAACGCTTTTCTTCGGACAACGCCGAAAAACTGGCGAAAGCAGTGGCCAGCGCGCAGGTAGACTTGAATCCGCATCAGGTAGAAGCCGCGCTGTTTGCCTTCAGTTCGCCGCTGTCTCAAGGCGCATTGCTGGCCGATGAAGTCGGGTTAGGGAAGACCATCGAAGCGGGCTTGGTGATTTCCCAGCGTTGGGCAGAACGCAAGCGGCGGATTCTGGTCATCACGCCGGCGAATTTGCGCAAACAATGGCATCAGGAGCTGAGCGAAAAATTCTTCCTGCCGTGCGCCATTCTCGAAACCAAGTCTTACAACCAGGTAGTGAAACAGGGAAACTTCCGTCCTTTTGAAATCAAAGACACGATCATCATCTGTTCGTATCAGTTCGCCCGCACAAAAGCTGCCGATATTCACAACACAAACTGGGATTTGGTGGTGATTGACGAAGCGCATCGGCTGCGCAATGTGTACAAGCCGTCCAACGTAATCGCCAATGTGCTCAAAAAAGCGTTGGCCGAAAAGCGCAAACTGCTGCTGACCGCAACGCCGCTGCAAAACTCCTTGTTGGAACTTTACGGACTTGTCAGCTTCATTGATGAGCACGCCTTTGGCGACGTGAAAAGCTTCCGCGAACAATTCGCCAGCGCAAACACAGTTCAAGGGCAATCCTTTCAAACGTTGAAAGACCGGTTGAAGCCAATTTGCCATCGCACATTGCGGCGGCAGGTCACAGCGTATGTTCCGTACACTAACCGGCATGCGATGGTGGAACCGTTCGACCCGGACGAAAGCGAAACACGGCTTTACGATCTGGTTTCCGAATATCTGCGGCGAGACAACATTCAAGCGCTCCCGGCCAGCCAGCGAACGCTGATGACGCTGGTTTTGCGCAAGCTGCTGGCTTCCTCAACCTTTGCCATTGCCGGGGCGCTCAACACCATTTCCACACGTCTGAAAGCCAAATTGGGGAAACAGGAACCCAAGCAACCGCTTGCCGATGAGTTGGATGAGGATTACGAAACCCTGGACGAAACGGCTGAAGAATGGCCGGAAGAGCAAGATGACGCCGAACCACTTTCCGAAGCTGACCGCGCCGCCATCGAAGCAGAACTCGCCGATCTGGAACAGTTCACCACACTCGCCACTTCCATTCAGCACAACGCAAAGGGAACGGCCTTGCTCAAGGCGCTGAAGGTCGCCTTTGCCGAAGCCGTGAAAAACGGTGCGGAGCAAAAAGCGATCATCTTCACCGAATCGCGGCGCACACAGGATTACTTGCTGCGACTGTTGGCCGACAGCCCTTATGCCGAAGGCGTCGTGCTCTTCAACGGATCGAACACGGACGACCGCTCAAAGCAGATTTACAATGCCTGGCAGAAACGGCATCAGGGAACGGATCGTGTCACAGGTTCGCGCACGGCAGATATGCGTTCGGCACTGGTGGATTATTTCCGCGAAGAAGGCCGCATCATGATCGCCACCGAAGCCGGAGCCGAAGGCATCAACCTGCAATTCTGCGCATTGGTGGTGAATTACGATCTGCCCTGGAACCCGCAACGCATCGAACAGCGCATTGGTCGTTGTCATCGTTACGGACAAAAGCGAGATGTTGTCGTTCTCAATTTTCTCAACCAGAAAAACGAAGCCGACCAGCGCGTTTATCAATTGTTGTCAGAGAAGTTCAAACTCTTTGACCGCGTTTTCGGTAGCAGCGATGAAGTGTTGGGTGATGAAATGATGGGCGCAATTGAATCCGGCGTGGATTTTGAAAAGCGCATTGCCGACATTTACCAACGCTGCCGCCATCCCGAAGAAATCAAAGCCGCCTTCGACCAACTTCAGGAAGAACTCAAACATGACATTGACGAAGCGATGAAGCGCACACGGCAGCAATTGTTGGAAAACTTCGACAACGAAGTTCGGGAAAAACTGAAAGTCCGCGACGAAACCGCCAAAGCCCAACTGAATCGTTTCGAGCAATTGTTGATGCAATTGACGCGGCACGAACTTGATGGGCACGCGGAGTTTTTATCAGATTCCGCGTTTCGGCTGTCCTCGAATCCGTTTCCGCAATCCACTGAAGAAATTCCGTTAGGGTTGTACGAATTGCCGCGTCGTTCCGGCGAAGCCCATCTTTACCGACTTCAGCATCCATTGGCCGAAAACGTGTTGATGCAGGCACTCGACCGCGAATTGTCCGTTGCCCAAGTCGTGTTCGATTACGCCCAACGCGATGGGCGCATCAGCGATCTGGAATCGTTACAGAATCAATCCGGTTGGTTGTCGCTGACCATGCTTTCGGTGGAGGCGTTAAATCAGGCCGAAGACCATTTGATTTTTTCCGCCGTGAAGGATTCCGGCGAAGCAATGGACGCCGAGCAGGCGCGGAAGTTGTTTTTGTTACCGGGTAAAGTCGTCCATCCAACTGGCAACGAAATTCCCGCCGAATCGCTGGCGCAACTCGCTACGGCGACGCAGGCAGAATTGATGAAAGACATCTCTGCCCGCAACGCGCGCTACTTTGAAGACGAAATCAAAAAGCTGGACGCCTGGGCAGACGATCAAATTGCCACTTCGGAAAAAGAGCTGAAGGACATCAAAAAACGCATTCGTGAACTGCGAAACACGGCTAGTAAGTCAGCAGACCTGACAGAGCGGTTGCGGTTGCAGGATGAAATCAGTGATGCCGAACGCCGCCAACGCAAAATGCGGCAGGAAATTTTTGAAGTCGAAGACCGCATCAACGCCAAACGTGATGAACTGGTGAATGCTATTCGCGGCCAGCTTCAACAGAACATTGCCACGCGGCCACTCTTTTCGATACGCTGGGCCTTATCTTCCGGCAAATAACCACCTAGCAAGGATTCATCAATGACCGAAGCACTCGTGACGCCCGCTTCTCCCAGCTTTGAGAAGTTGAAACTCAAGCTCCGCGAACTATTTGAACTCGACAAAGCCGATTTGGATTTCGGTATCTATCGCATTCTGCGGCAACGCCATGCGGAAATTACCGAGTTTCTGGACAAGCATCTGGAAACCACTGTGCGCGAAGCTTTGCAATCGCACGGCGCTACGCAACATTCCCAAGTTGAAGACGAATTGCGCCAAGCCGAAGCCGCCGCCAAAGCCGCTGGCTTCAATCCTGACGATTCGCCCAAGGTAAAAGAACTGCGCGAAAAGCTGCGCACAGGAACCAGCCTGGATGCTGTGGCCGACGAAGTCTATTCGCATTTGTTGACCTTCTTTTCCCGCTACTATCAGGAAGGTGATTTTCTCGGCCTGCATCGTTCCACCGTCCACGGACGCGAACGCTATATGATTCCGTACAACGGCGAAGAGGTGAAACTGGTCTGGGCGAATATGGATCAGTACTACATCAAGTCTTCCGAACTGCTGCGCGATTATACTTTTCGGATAACGCCACAAGGATTGCCAGGAGTTGCCGACACCGAATCGGTCATTCATTTCAAACTGGTCGAAGGCGACACCGAAAAAGACAATCGCAAACCGGACGGCAAAACCCAGCGCGCCTTTGCGCTTGATGCCGATAAACCGTTTGAAGAAATTGACACCGACACGCTGAACATCCGCTTTCGGTACCGTGAACACGCCGCCGAACGCGACCTGCAAAAGAAGCTCAACACCGACACCGAAAAGACGCTCGCCGACGATTTGCCGCCGCGCTGGCGGTCGCTGCTCCTGGCCGACGATCCGACTTATAAAGGTAAGGACGCGAGGGACACGCGCACCATCCTGCAAAAACATCTGCGCGGTTACACGGCGCGGCATCAATTCGATTACTTCATTCACAAAGACCTGGGCGGATTCCTGCGGCGCGAACTGGATTTTTACGTCAAAAATGAAGTGATGCACCTGGACGACATCGAAGAGATGGCCGCTCCCAAAGCCGAAGAGTATCTATCCAAAATCCGTGCCTTGCGCCGATGTGCGCTGCCGGTCATCGGGATGCTGGAACAACTGGAAAACTTCCAGAAACGGCTGTGGCTGAAAAAGAAGTTCGTGGTGGAAACGCGCTACTGCCTGACGCTCGACCGCGTACCGGAAAGCCTGTACCCGGAAATTTGCGCCAGCGATGCGCAATGGCAGGAATGGGAACAGCTTTATACAATCTCAGCGATTGAACCCGATCTCTTCAATCCGCAATCCGCAATCCGCAATCCGCAATTCCTCAAAGCCAATCCGCACCTGATGATTGACACACGCCATTTCAGCCGAGAGTTCACGCTGAAGTTGCTTAGTTCGATCGAAAATCTGGACGAGTCGCTGGATGGCGTTTGCTTCCATTCCGAAAACTTTCAGGCGCTGCAATTGATGCAGGAACGGTATCGAGAGCAGGTGAAGTGTGTTTACATTGATCCACCATATAACACTGGAAATGATGGGTTTCTTTATAAAGATTCTTACCGCCATTCATCTTGGCTAACTACTATTCAAGACCGAATTTCTGCCGGGCAACGGTTACTTGCGATCAATGGACTCTCATTTACAAATATTGACGATAACGAACAATCTGCGCTTAAGCTTCTCCAAGATCAGACTTTCGGAAATGTCAATTTTGCGGGGCAAATAATTCGCCCCACAGGAACTCCTACAGCTCAGGGCACTGATGGACTTAGTAATGAGTTCGATTACATAACAGTGTATTCGGCATTTCCATCTGCCGTTTTCAATGGGCTAGATTTCACAACTGAAGATGCCGAAATATACAACCTGTCTGATGAGCGAGGCACATATCTGATTCGCACATTGAGAAAGACAGGAGGAGAGGATAGGCGGGAAGATCGCCCTAGCATGTTCTTTGAGGTAGAAGCACCAGATGGAACCAAGGTACTTCCGTATGGGCCTGGTAACTATGAAAGCCGATGGCGTCTAGGACCTGAAAGGTATCGTGAATTAGAAGCAGAAGGCCTGATTGAGTGGCGGAAAAATGATTCCGATTGGCGGCCATATATCAAATTCTATTTAGAGGGACGCTTAAAAAGGCCATCGAATCTTTGGGATGATGTTGAAGGCAATAAAAAAGCTCAGAGAGAGATAAAGAACCTTTTTCAATCCAAGGCTTTTTCCACACCGAAGCCCACAGCTCTTTTAGATCGCGTCGCCCGAATTGCAACTCAAAAAGGCGATTTAATTCTGGACTACTTTGCAGGTTCCGGCACAACGGGCCATGCCGTCATTAACCTCAACCGCGAAGGCGGCGGTCACCGAAAGTATATCCTTATTGAAGTGGGTGAGTACTTCGACAATGTGCTTGTCCCACGTCTGAAAAAAGTCGCCTACTCCACTGACTGGCGCGACGGCAAACCGCAAAGCCGCACCACAGGCATTTCGCACGCCTTCAAAATCCTGCGGCTGGAAAGTTACGAAGACACACTGAACAATTTGCGGCTGGCGCGCACGCCGGAACAGGAAGCGGCGTTGCGCAAAGCGACCGACGACCAGTGCGGCCAATACCTACTGGGTTATTTTCTGGATGTCGAAAGCGCCGGTTCGGCCAGTTTGCTGGACGTGACAAACTTCCGCGATCCGTTCAATTACCGGCTTCATATTGCCACGGCCAGCGCGGGCGAAACCAAAGAAACAGCAATTGATCTGGTGGAAACCTTCAACTGGCTGATCGGTTTGAAAGTGAAACACGTGGACGCGCAAAAAGGCTTCGTGACCGTAACGGGCGAAAAACGCGCCGGGGGCCGCACTCTGATCGTCTGGCGCACGCTCGGCGACGATGCGAGCGCAGACAACGAAGCCCTGGAAAAATACTTGGCCAAACTGGAAATCAATCCGGCGGATACGGAATACGACTTCATTTACGTCAACGGCTCCCACACGCTGAGCGATCCGCACAACAAAATCCACCTGATCGAAGAAGAATTTCAGCGGCGAATGTTCGAGAGCGAAAGCTTTGAATCATTGGGTTAAGGAGGTTCACTTTGGCAAAGAGAAACACAAAAGATGTGCCTGAAAATGCGCTGACCGCTCCGGCAACCGTGGGCGAAGTGTTGCTTTATCAAACAGAGGACGGATTAAGCCGCATTGAAGTCCGGTTGGAAGATGAAACCGTCTGGCTCACTCAAAGTCAGATGGCGGAACTTTTCCAAACGACGAAGCAAAATATCAGTCTTCATATTCGCAACATCTTTGAGGAGAACGAGTTGCAGGAGGATGCAGTTGTCAAGGAATCCTTGACAACTGCCGCCGACGGGAAAAATTACCGAGTGAGTTTTTATAATCTCGATGTGATTATCTCTGTCGGCTACCGCGTCAAATCGTTGCGCGGCACACAGTTCCGAATCTGGGCAACGCAACGGTTGCGCGAATATCTGATTAAAGGCTTCGCGCTGGACGACGAACGCCTGAAACGGAAAGGCGGCGGCGATTACTTTGACGAACTGTTGGCGCGCATCCGCGACATCCGTTCGTCAGAGAAAGTGTTTTACAAAAAGGTGCTGGAAATTTACGCCACCAGCATTGATTACGATCCCAAAGCCGAAACCTCGCAACTGTTTTTTAAGACGGTGCAAAACAAAATGCACTGGGCGGCGCACGGTCATACGGCTGCTGAAATTGTTCACGCGCGTGCCGATGCCAATCAGCCGAATATGGGCATGACCAATTGGCAAGGCGGCAAGATTCGTCGTGATGAAACCAGCATTGCCAAAAATTATCTCAATGCCGAAGAGTTGGACGCCTTGAATCGCATCGTCACGCTTTATCTGGATTTTGCCGAATTACAAGCCATGAATCGCAAATCAATGACGATGCAGGATTGGATCACCAAGCTGGATGACTTTATGCGCATCAGTGACCGCGAAATCCTGACGCACGCGGGCAGCATTTCGCACGAAGCAGCCAAGCTAAAAGCCGAAACGGAGTTTGAGAAATATCGCGTGCAACAAGACGCGCTGCCTTCACCAGTTGAAAAACACTTTGAAGAAGCGATCAAAAAGCTTTCCACCGTCAAACCGAAGAACTCGAAATAATGGCCACTCATTTTGCAGACAAACTGGTTTTGGCACGCTGGGCATTGAAACAACTCGGCGTGGATGATTTCGAGCGGCTTTCGTCACTACTGCGTTCGCCGGAGTTGGAAGGCTGGGCGGAAGACGGCGGTTCGCGGTTTGTCCAGCAATTGGCGCTGCGGTTGCCGAAGCTTGGCCAGCAAGGGCGGACAGTCAGCAATGAAATGCTGCGCGAATACGATGAAGATATCGTCCGCCATTGGCGACACATCACAACCAAACGTAATTTGCAGGGGCCGACGCTGTACCCGATTTACTTTCAATATCTGGGCTTGCTGCTGACCGAAATCTATCTGGATTGGTATTTCCGCGACCAGCAAGGGCTGATGACTTCATTGAATGAGTTTTTGCAGGCGGGGGCTGCGCCGCCACAGGCTCAAGCGCCAAAATCCAAAAGCAAAAAGAAAACCGCGCCAGTTGAAATTGAAGCATTCACCAAAGACGACCTGAACAAGCTGGCGTTCTGGATGGCGACAGGCAGCGGCAAAACGCTGCTGATGCACTGCCACATCCGGCAATATCTGCATTACGCAGGCAAAGCCGGAACGCGACAGGAACTGAACCGCATCATACTGCTGACGCCGAACGAAGGGCTTTCGCGCCAACACGAAGAAGAGTTTGAGCTTTCGGGTATCGAAGCGGCGCTGTACGACAAAACCGGAGCTTCGTTGCCGTTCACCGGGCGCGGTGTAGACATCATTGACATTCACAAACTGCGAGAAACTTCCGGCGACAAAACCGTGGCGGTGGACACCTTCGAGGGAAATAACCTGGTCTTGGTTGACGAAGGGCATCGCGGCGCAGGCGGCGAAGAATGGATGGACAAGCGTGCCCGGCTGTGCGCAAACGGCTTTTCGTTTGAATACTCGGCCACATTCGGACAGGCGATCAAAGCCGCAACGACGGCAAAACAGAAGGCGCTGACGCAAACCTACGCCAAAAGCATTCTCTTCGATTACTCCTACAAGTTCTTTTACAACGACGGCTACGGCAAGGACTTCAACATTCTGAATCTGGCCGAAGAGCACGAAGACGAAACTCGCCCGCTTTACCTGACGGCCTGTTTGCTATCGTTTTATCAGCAATGCAAACGCTTCGCGGAGGGCGGCGCGCAGCTTGTGCCGTACCTGCTGGAATCGCCACTGATGATCTTCGTCGGCGGTTCGGTCACTGGACAGCGGCAATCGCAGGAAGATACCGACCTGGTTTTGATTCTGAAATTCCTGGCTGATTTCATCAGCAACCGCAAAGATTCGGAACAACGATTGAAAAAGTTGCTGGCGCGGCAGGATGGATTGGTCTCAGGCGGACAACAAACGTTCGACAAATTCTTTCCGTACGTCGAAAACCTTTGGAAGCCGGAAAATGCGGGCGAAGTGTTCAGCGACATTTTGCGGCACGTCTTCAACGCTCCCAGCGGCGGGCAATTGCACATCGTTCGTTTGGTCGGCGCGGAAGGCGAAATCGGTTTGCGCGTCGGCGAAAACAACTGGTTTGGCGTGGTGAATGTCGGCGACGCCAAAAAGCTCTGCGATCTGTGCCTTGAGCGACGCGAAGAAGACGACCATTACCAAGTGGACGAAATGGCGTTTTCCCGCTCGTTGTTTGCCGAAATCAAACAGAATGACAGTTCTATCCGTTTGTTGGCTGGGGCTAAAAAGTTTACCGAAGGTTGGAGTTCGTGGCGTGTGTCGGCAATGGGGCTGATGAACGTCGGCAAAAAAGAAGGCAGCGAAATCATCCAACTGTTCGGGCGCGGCGTGCGGTTGAAAGGCTATCGGTTCAAGCTGAAGCGCACCAGCGCACTGGATGCGCTGGATTTCGAGAACGAACGCGGCCAGCAAAAACATCCTGACCATATTGAATTGCTTGAGACGCTGAACATCTTCGGCATTAAGAGCGATTACATGAAAGAGTTTGAAGAGTACCTGGAAGAAGAAGGCGTCGGCGAAGACGAACGCCGCGAAATGATCTTCCTGCCTACGATCAAGCTGCCGGAGTTTGAGCAAGGCAAACTTCAGCTTCACGTCATCAAACCAAAAGCCGAAATGCCGGATTTCAAAAAAGCCGTTCGGTTACGGCTGGCAAGTCTTGAGAACCAGATGAACACCACGGTTGTTTCCGACTGGTATCCGCGTCTGCAAAAACAGTCATCTTCAGTGAAAGCAAACGGCGCGCCCGCAACTGTCAACAAAGAGACTTTGCGGGCGGAACATCTGGCTTTTTTGCGCTGGGATGCGCTGTGGTTTGAAGTCGAACGGCACAAACGGGACAAGGCTTATTACAACGTGTTCTTTTCGCCAGAAGATTTACAGGCATTGCTTAAGCAAACGTGGTGGTATGAACTGGCCATTCCACCAGGCTATCTGGATTTTCGCTTTGATAAACAGCCGCTTTGGCAGGAAATTGCTACGCATTTGCTGAAAGGGTATTTAGACCGCTTTTACCGCTACGAAAAAGCGAAGTTTGAAGAGCCGTTTTTGGAATACCGTACGCTTCGGCCAGATGACGATGAGCTGATGCTGAAAGAATATCAGTTGCTGGTGAAAAAATCGGAGAAGAAGCTTATCAAGGATTTGCAGGCGCTGAGTGAGAAGTTCCGGGCAGGTGATTTTGAACCATTTAGCTTTGAGAAGTTTGCACTGTTTCAGGCGCAGAAGCATCTTTATCAACCGTTGATTCACCTTGGTCGAGAGGGTAGCCAAGAAGCATTGATCAAAATTGTTCCAACGCATCTGAATGAAGGCGAAAAGCAATTTGTGGATGATTTGGCGGCATTCTGTACGGCGGAAGTGAATGGGATGTTGTCAGATGTCGAGTTGTATTTGTTGCGTAATCACAGTTCAGATAAAGCCGTCAGTTTCTTCGCGGCCAGCGATTTTCGACCGGATTTCATTTTGTGGTTGTTGCGAGAAGGTCATCAAACGATTGCCTTCATTGATCCGAAAGGGCTGCGAAACTTCACGGATAATTTCAACAATCCAAAAGTTCAATTTTTCCGCAGAATCAAGGAGCTTGAAAAGAATCCGAACCTGAATCGTAGCGACATTCGACTGGAATCCTTCCTGATTTCTCAAACGCACCGACATGACTTGCGTTGGCCAAGTCCGGTAGGCCAAACGCGCGATGCCACTGCGGCGGAATATCGCGAGCATCACATCTTGATGGCCAAAGATGAACCGGATACTTATATCCAAGATTTGATTGCCTCACTCGAAGGGGAATCAGCATGAAAGCACTTACTCTCAGACCAGTATGGGCTTGGGCGGTTATCTATGCCGGAAAGGACATCGAAAACCGAACCTGGCGCACGCAATTGCGCGGAACGATAGCCATTCACGCATCGAAAGGGCTGACCAGAGCAGAATACAAAGCCGATGTGAAACGTCTGCCACGCCGATGGCAAAAGGAAATTCCTGCATTCGAAGAGATGACTCGCGGGGCAATCGTTGGCGTCGTTGATCTCGTTGATTGCGTCGCCGAGTCAAAATCACGCTGGTTTAATGAGGGGAGTTACGGATTTGTTTTGAAAAATGCGCAAGCCATTAATCCAGTTGAATGCACCGGCGCGCTCGGATTTTGGGATATACCCGCCGACATTGTGCGAAAACTCAAGCGGTGGATTCAGTCGTGATTTCATTGAGTTCATCTCTATCAAACAATTTACATTTTTATTGAGCTCAAATGTCGAATGTATTTCTTGTCAATCCAAGACTTGGGCCTGAAGATAGATTCACTGCTCATTGGTGTTGTTTGCTGAAAGCTGAGCCTTCGTTGGGTCAAGCCGTTGTTGATCGCCTGACTCAACTGGCGGGCATTGGCACTTCACGCTTAATTGAAATTATTGAACATCCTGGTGGTGTGCCAACAGAACGACCGGACTGCCTGTTAAGAACGGAAGCGTTCGATATTTACTGCGAACACAAGCTTGACGCTTCATTGGGAAGAAACCAGTTGGAGCGATATTTAGCTCTGACTCAATCTAGGAAAGGCTTTCTCGTTTTACTGGGAAACCAACGGCTTTCAATACCGGAATCCGTTTATCAGTCGAAGTTTTATCTGAAGCCGCAAATTGGTCATCGGGAACATTTTCTTTGGAGCGATGTGTATTCAGTGTTTCGCCGTTCGCGCGGAACTCTTGCTCGCCAATTTGTTGAATACATGGATCACTTGGGAATGAATCCCTGGAATTGGGGCAAGTTTCGTGACCCGTTTGTGGATGAAACGGCTGCTGACGCTTTCCGTTCGCTTTATGAGCCAACAATCTCTCAATTACGGCAGTCAGGAATTACTTCAGTGCGAAGAAAAAACAGCTTGGGATTGCAGATTCGATTTCCTGTGCCGGATGTTCCCTTGATTTATGCTGGCCCTGTGAAATGGGACAGCTCACTCACCATTCCCTTAAGCGGAAGATTGTTCGTAATGACAGTTTGGGTAAAGGGGAATGTGCGACTTCTGTCAGAAAAAGAAGAATTTATCATCGGCGAAGGGCCGCGACTCTTTACAACTTGGCTGGATGATTCTCCGGCACTTTGGAAGGACAATTTATTCGCTGAGCGAAACTATTACGCATCTATTGAAGAAGTTTTGAATGCGAGTCTGGACCAAGCAAAGGCAAACATTTCAAACGTTATTCACCGGACAATTCAGGATTTATCCATAGAGTTATATGGAAAAAGGTAAACCCGATTTTCTGGCCGAGTGAGAAACACAAAAAAATAATGACCACCAACCTTTTTTCGCTGGTGGTCATTACAAATGAACCGGCTGCGTTCAAGCGAGGGCATTGATTCGATGGATTAACGCAATCAGCTTTTCAGAGTCCGCATTTTCTTTGGTCGTCCGATCAGCCAATTTTTCCGCAATACGCTTTACAAACATTGCCAAATTGTCACGTTTAGATTGCTTCCATTCGGTCGCGCTCAGATAGCAGAGATACCGTTCTCGCCGTTTGCCTTCGTCATCGTAATAGACAAGACAAACCCGAAAGCCGACATCTGAAACCCGAACCCGAAACGAAGTTTGGTTGCTGCCTTTGGTTGAAGGCTTGGTCGTGGTTTTGACCGTCCACGATTCCTGTTTGCCCTTGCCACTGGATTTGATCTGCAATCGCGCCGAAGTTTGAGGCGCTTCGATTCGCGCCGTCTTTTCGGTTGGCAACGATTGCTTCACTTTCGGGCTTGGTGCTCGGTTGAGTTTCGCCGACTTGGGAACCGTCGCCTTCACATTCGCTGTTTGAGCGGGAATTGATGTTGCCGATTGAGCATCCGCCAGTGATGTATTCATTGCTGGCGGCGGGGCAATGGACTCAATCGGCTCTGTCAGTTTCCCCGTTCGTCCTTCACGATTTGGCCACCTTGCCAGACCACAACAGGCTTTTTGACCGTCGCCGGCTCGTTTGCCTGCTGAACCTCGACAAGCTGGCCTTCAGCCGTGAGCGTGTAAAGCCTGCCGTTGCCTTGCTGGGGCGGATTCATCGGGTGAACCGTTCGACCAAACAGTTTTTCCCAACTGTCCGGGATGCCGTTTCGGTTGGCGTCTTCGTGCGGTTCGGAAAAGGCCGAAATGCCGATGGCGACAAAGAATAAACCGAATGCAATCAGAGCAGGCCAGACGTAAATGCCGCCGTTCATGTAACCATCACCGAGAAACGTGGTCGGTTTGATCTTACTGGCTTGCTCTACGATTGCTGTCGCGGCTTTCGCGTCGGCAGCTTGAACCGGCTGCGGAGCGTTGGCCGGTTGAGTCGGCGCTGAACTGATGCCGGTCTTCAACGTTCGACTTGCCAGCGTGGTTGAGCCGGTTTGCTGTTTGACGGCTGCGGCGGCTTCACCGGCAGCTTTAATCCGCGCGGCTTCGGTTTCGGCAATGGCCTTACCTTGCGCCGCAATGATTTCCGCATTCGCCTTGCCCTGGGCTTCGATCAGTTTGGTCTGGGTATCAACGGCGGCTTGGACGGCGAGCGTTTGCTGTGCTGTGCTGGATTCCAACTGCAAGACTGCGCCCGCATGAATAATCATCATCGCGGCAATGATGCCATCGGCGATGTAACACCAAACTTTGAGCGGCGCGTGTTTGGCGTAAAAGTGCCAAAGCGCCAGGCCGATGGCGATAACATCCACCAGCGCCAGACCAGCTTTTGCCAGCCACTGATAATTGCTGACAATCTTTTCATAATGTCCCCACAGGACAGCGGTAGAGAAGAGAATGAGCAATCCGAGAACGACGAAGCCGAAGATTGCCCGTTGATGACGAAATGCGATTTTGACTGCCATGTTGTGTGCCTTTCTTGTCGGAAAGGCCGGAAGCTGCGAGAATCAAACCACGTGAGCTGTCTCCCAGCTTCCGGCTGGTGGATAGTTTCAAAGGGCTTGTTGGTGTTTGCGCACCGGCAAGCCCTTCACGTTTTTGCGAATCGGGATCGAAAAAGCTTGATTGCTTCTGAGTCGGGCGGGAAGAGATGGAAAGGTTGTCTGAGCACTGACGACAGTAACGAAGACTGTTTTTGCGCCTGTATGTGCTACGGAACGTGTTACGGGCAGGGAAAATAGAAAAGGACTTAGCGTCGAGAATAACGCTAAGTCCTTTGTGTTGAATAATGAGCCGTGATGGGCTCGAACCATCGACCCGCAGATTAAGAGTCTGCTGCTCTACCAACTGAGCTAACGGCCCTTTGTAAGGATCAGAAAATGCATTTGCTTTCGATCAAACGTAGGGCATTTTTGACGATGGTTTGGCGGATTGTCAAGACACTGTGGGCTGCTATAATCGCGCTTCAACATAGACATTGAAAGGACAATTCATGCCGACAAGAGAAGTAATGATCGAGATGGGGTTTTCTTCGGCGCACGC
>JAEUQP010001130.1 GCA_016789645.1 Acidobacteriota bacterium
TCGTCAATGCAGATCACCGAATCTTCGGCGTGGTTGACGATATATTCCAGGTCAGTCGTTGAAAGTCGCAGGTTCAGTGTGTGCAGCACTGCGCCCATGCACGGCGTAGCGTAATACACTTCCAGATGGCGATAGCCGTTCCAGGCCATCGTGGCAATGCGGTCGCCTTGTTTGATGCCCAGCTTGGTGACCGCATTGGCGAATTGCCGCGCACGTTTGCCCAATTCGGCATAGGTGTAGCGGTGAACTTTGTCGCGCATCTTGGAGACGATTTCGTTGTCTGGATAGAGCATCGGCCCTCGATCCATCAACACCGGCATCGTCAACGGTGTGTTCATCATCGTCATAAATTATGGTGCTCCTGAAGTATGGATTTGATATTGCGATTGGGCGCAAAGCCTAGTCGAAGGGGTGACCATTTTCAATATCAAGCTGCTTGCACTTCATTTAGAGGGAGTCAGTTGCCCGCCACTTTTTTGTCGTCCTCTTTCTTGGGCAGCTCCGGCTTGGCGAAATCCGGCTTGGCATCGCCGAAGATGTAATGGTTGAACCAGCCCAGGTTGTGCAGCATTACGGCGCGCATGGATTTCGGCTTGGTGATGCCGTGGCCGTAGCCTTTATAAACGACCATTTCCACTGGCACGCCGCGATCTTCCAACCCTTGCCGCAATTCGTACGCATTCGGAATCGGCACACGCTTGTCGAATTCGCCGTGTTGAATCAGCGTTGGTGTTTTGGACTGTTTGACGTAACTCATTGGCGAGGTCTTGGCGTAAATTTCGGGATCATCCGCCGGATCATCGCCCAGGTATTGAATCGTAAACGGCGTGATGTCGGTGTTGTAGTAGTAAGTCGCCCAGTTGGAAATGCCCGCGCCGACCGAAATGGCTTTGAAACGGTCGCTGGAAGTCGTCAGAAACGCCGAGATGTATCCGCCTTGTGACCAGCCCATACAGCCGACTCGATTGCCGTCCACCCAGCCTTTGGCGATCAAATGATCTACGCCGGAAATCACATCCCAGGCATCGCCCACGCCGAGGTTGCGAACGTTCAATTGCCGGAACTTCTCTCCGTAGCCAGCGCTGCCGCGATAATTGACTTTCAAGACCAGAGCGCCTTTGGCCGCCCAGATGTCCGCCGGATAGTAGCGCGCATCGAGCAAGGTTGGCCGGTCAATTCCTGTCGGCCCGCCGTGAATGACGCACAGCAGTGGATATTTTTTGTTCGCGTCGAAATCGGCAGGTTTAATGAGAACGCCTTCGATGGTTGCGCCATCCTTGCTTTGCCAGGAAATGACTTCGCGCGAAGCCAACGTGAAGTCTTTGATCTGGTCGGTCATCGCAGTCAGTTTGCGCGGAGCAAAGCTGGCAATGGAAGAGACATACACTTCGCTCAGCGAAGTTGGCGACGGGGCAGTGAATGCGATTTGTTTTCCGTTTTTGGTAAAACTGGCTCCGCTGAACATAAAATTGTCCGGCTGGCTGACGCGCGTGAATTTACCGCTGGCCGGATCGAGCCGGAACAAATGTGAAGCTGTTTTCTGCAATCCGCTGAAGTAAATTCCATCGGCGTTCCATTCGGCAAAGCTCGGCTGTTCATCAAATCCATCAGTGATCGAACGCGGCGCGCCACCGTCAACTGAGACAATCGCCAGCCGCGAATTCGAGTGAAAGTATTTCGGATTGCCCATCGCCGAACTGAAAACGATCCATTTGCCGTCCGGCGACCAGTTCGGATTGTTGTCCGGGCCAGCTTGCGCGACCAGCTTGTTGACCGAATTGTCGGCCAGATTGAGCAGGTAAATATCCGCCGTGCCGCCGTTGATCAGATCAGGATTGATCGTCGCGGCAAAGGCGATTTTTGATCCGTCCGGCGACCAACTGGCGCTGCCAACGGTGAAATCTTTGCCTTTGGTTCGCTGGGTTCCGGCAACCGGAGCTTTCAACGCTTCAGCCACGTCAACGGTGAACAAATGCGAATGCGAGTATTCGCGGCGCACGACTTCAAAATCGCCCAGATGATCTTTGCGATCTTTGGCAAATTTCTGGTCAACGTCGGTCGAAGTGAACGCGATCTGTTTGCCATCGCGCGACCACGCATAACCGCCAACGCCGTTTTCGGCTTTGGTCAATTGCGTGGCTTCGCCACCGTCGGGGTGAATGACGAAAATTTGATTCTTGTCGCCGATGCGATTGGACGTAAATGCCAGCCAAGCGCCATCCGGCGACCATTGTGGATTGCCCGAAGATTTGTCTCCTCGCGTCAATTGCAGCGATTTTCCCGTTGCAACGTTTACCAGCCAAAGCTGTGTGACAAAGGCATCCTGTTTCCAGTCAGTTTCACCAACTGAATACGCAACGTACTTTCCATCAGGCGAAATCTGCGCTCCACCTGCAGTTTTGACGTTGATCAGGTCATCCACCGTCGGAACCCGGCGTTGAGCGGTTGCCGTCAGCGAAAGCATGACGGTCAAACACAGCAGAGCAGCGAATCGTTTAAGCATGGCACTCCTCTTTCAATTAACGAACAACTATTTGATTTTCTTGGCGGGCAATTTTTGGCCACCCTGATGCAGGGTCAAGCTGGTGGCTTTGTCGTTTTCGATGACGAATTCAATGATCGCGCCGACTTGCGGCACGTTGAACTTCGTCGCCGATTCCGGCTGCAACTCCAGCTTCGATTGGCCTGTTGCTTGGCCCATCAACTTGTCGCCCTCTTTGGTGATGGTCAGGATGAAGTTGGGCATCAATTCGTAATCGCCAGCCAGGCGATCCAGCAACGCCGGGTCAATTTTGGCGACCGGTGCGGCTGGCGCGGCAGGTTTGGCGGCAGGCTCCTCCCATTCCTTCCCGCTGGCGAGCACGGCAAATTTTTTGGCGAGATTGCCAGCGCCACCTTCCCGGTTGGTCAGGATGGCCACGTAAACGCGCGTTTCCGGCAATCGCACCGCATCACAGGTGAAACCATTGATGCCACCCGAATGCGTGATCATTTTCATGCCTTGCAGAGTGTTGACGCCCCAACCATACCCGTAGGTGGTCGGTTTGCCATCGTTCAGCACAAAGGCCGTCCAGGCTTTTTTCAGTGATTCCTGTTTGACTAGTTTTTCGGTGTACAGCGCCGCATCCCATTTCGCCAGATCATCTACCGTGGACATCAGCGAACCTGCCGCGTGCGGGTGCGACATGCTCAAGTATTCAGCGTTGGCATAACCGCTACCATTTTTTGAATATCCAGCGGCTCGGCGAGGGATGATGCGCTGCGTGTTGTCGTAAAACGATTGTTTCATGCCGAGCGGCGCGAAGATGTTTTTTTCGACAAAGTCTGCGTAACTCTGCCCCGAAACCTTTTCGATAATCGCGCCCAACAACACATACGCCGAGTTGTTGTAATTCCACTTTGCGCCGGGCGCGAATTCCATTGGCTGGTTTTTGAAGATGTCAATCAGTTCGGTCATCTTCAAATCCTTGCGCCACAGCGGACGCCATTCGGCCATTCCAGTGTAGCTTTTGATGCCGGACGTGTGCGTCAGCAAATGCTCGACGGTGATTTTGTGGCCTTGCGTCGGGTAATCGGGCAGGAATTTGGTGATTTCGTCCGAAAGGCTCAGCTTGCCTTGTTCCATCAACATCAGAATCGAAACCGCCGTGAACTGTTTGGTGATCGAACCGATGCGAAAAATCATATCCGGTTCGATGGCCACGCCGAGTTCCATATTC
>JAEUQP010001157.1 GCA_016789645.1 Acidobacteriota bacterium
ATACTGGCAGACGCGATCAGCAAGCGTAGACAGAGAAGTGTTGGGCGACAAAGAACTGGCCGGGGGCTCGGTGGTGGATCGCTACAACGACCACAACTGAGTCAAGTGCAGGATTGAATATTGTTATGCTCATTTGCTGCGCGATGTGGAAGATTTGCGCGACGAGTTCAACGACGATAAGGAAATCCAGGACTTCAAATTCAAACGAACGCTGGATGAACTGGCCTTGAAAGGCAAACTGGATATTGTGAAATCGCTCTTTGCCAAAGAAAGCGGCGAATCAGATTGGTTGCTATCCAGATGCAAAAAACAGTTGGAACACAATCAAGAGCAGAGGGTGAACTACGGCCCAGATTCACAACGTCATTCGCCAAAAACTGAGGCATTACTTGGCGAAGCAATGCAAGCTTTCTTTTCCTTGATATTTCTATGATGTTCAAATTTCGGTTTGTTATTCACGCACCAAAAAAACCTCATCGAATCCAATGCCGACATCAGGTTGAATGGCAAAATTCCCATTTGGAATGCTTCGCTTGGGGCATTTATCAAGGAGAAGAATCCGAAAGGCAAAAAGGTACTGGAAATGAAAGTTGTTTACCGAAGCGTCGAAAGACAAGGTAAACCGAAACGAGCTTAATCGAAGAAAATTATGCCATCATAGTTTTGCCCTAATTCCATGACGACTTGACAGCGCCAAAAGGGTTCGGCTAACGTTCCGGTTTGCCGTTGGCAGCGGTTATTGTTACTGAACCTGACTTTAACTTCTGAATGCAGCTAAAAGGCGATTTTTACAAGCAAAGGAGAACGAAAGTGAAAGAAGGAATCCATCCGAACTACCAAGAATGCAAAGTCCATTGCGCCTGCGGAAATATCTGGACGACACGTTCAACCAAGAAAGAATTGAATGTAGAAATTTGTTCCGCATGCCACCCGTTTTTCACTGGTAAACAGAAGCTGGTGGACACTGCTGGACGCGTTGAACGCTTCCAGAAGAAATACGCTAAAAAAGCTCAGACTGCTGCTTAATGCAGTGGCGAATTTCCGATTATGGATTGCGGATTCGATGATGAAGACAATCATTCATACAGCGTCGAACCAAGAGAGCGCAGGTAATCCTGTGTTCTTTATTCCGCATCCCGCATTCATTTGCGGTCACCGTTAGCTTCCAAAATCAGAGCCACAACGCTCCACGTCGCTGGTTACCTGTTCGCTATTGGTCAGGTCAGGCAAATTCGTGATGTCGTTGTGGCTTTAATTTTTTTTACATTTGAGGGCAGGTTGTGATGAGCCAGGAAAAAGAAATCATTGTCGGCGGCCAAGCTGTGATCGAAGGCGTGATGATGCGTGCGCCCAATTCGTATGCGGTCGCGGTTCGCAAAATGGATGGCAGCATCGTTTACAAAGCCGAACCTTTACCCAAGCTCAGCGATAAGTATCCGATTTTGAAAATTCCGGTCCTGCGCGGTAGCGCGGTGTTGATTCATTCGATGGTGCTGGGAGTTAAGGCGTTGAATTTTTCGGCCACTGTTGCGTTTGAAGATGCTGAGACTGAAGACGCTAAAACTTCGTCAGCGGCCAAGGCGGCGGCATCAACCGGTGCTTTGGCGACAACAGCGCATGTTTTTGATTCGAACAGCAAATACCTAGCTGAAGAGGATTTGAAAAAAACAGACTTGTCTGGGTCAAAAGAAAAATCGAGCAATGCCGGAGCGACAGCAACGGCGGCGGGATCATTGCTGTTTGCGCTGGTGTTCAACGTCATGCTGTTTATCGTCTTGCCGTTGTTGTTGACCAACATAATGTTTATTTACTTCGGATGGGGAGATGCGCCACAAGCTTCGGTGGAGCATGTCGCCGGGCAAACTTGGTATCAATCGGCCTGGGCTTGGACGCAAGCCTATATGAAGCCTGTGCGTCCGTCGTTTTCCTTCAACTTCATTGACGGCGTCATCCGAATGATTTTCTTCATTACGATGATTTACACATTTTCGCGGCTGAACGACATCAAACGCGTGTTTGAATATCACGGAGCAGAACACAAAACGGTCTTTACCTGGGAACAGGGCGAAGAGTTGACCGTTGCCAACGCCCGCCGCCATCCACGCCAACATCCACGTTGCGGAACCAGTTTTCTGATGGTCGTTATGCTGGTTTCCGTCGTGTTGTTTTCCATCATCAAGTTCGATTCGTTGCTGCTGAACCTGCTGTCGCGCATTGCGCTGATTCCGCTGATCGCGGGCATTTCGTATGAAGTCATTCGCGCTGCTGGCAAAAAAGAATCTGGTGCGATTTTTCGATTGATGACCTTGCCGGGAATCTGGCTGCAAAATCTGACGACGCGCGAACCTTCGGACGATCAACTCGAAGTTGCTATTTACGCGTTGAAAGAATCGCTGAAACTGGAACCTAAAGAACAGGCTCAGCCAGCGTAAAGCGACTGAAGCTGAATCGTCACGGAGCAAGCCGCAGGCTACTGCCTACTGACTACCGTCCACTCTGAAACTATGTTTGAAAAACTCGAAGCAATCGAAAAAACCTACGAAGACTTGACCGAGCAGATGACCGACAACGAAATCATCAGCGATCAGGCGCGGTACACCAAAATTGCCAAACAGCACCGCGAACTGGAGCCCATCGTCGTCAAGTTCCGCGAAATCAAAAAACTGGACAGTGACATTCAGGGCAACAAGGAAATTTTGCGCGACGTGGACGATGCCGAAATGCGCGAACTGGCCGAAGCTGAA
>JAEUQP010001171.1 GCA_016789645.1 Acidobacteriota bacterium
GAAAGAATCTTGTTCATCCTGAAAAAAATCCTGTAAATCCTGTCGAAAACACTCGAATGAAAATTGGCGTCATCACCAAACGCGAAAAAGCCACCAAGTCCGGTTCGGTCATGCAGGAAACGATTGGCTTGCTAACCGCGCGCGGCATCGTCGTTGAACAGATTTATCCTGACAACGAAGCGATCAACGTCGCAGCAGTCAAAGCCGATTGCGATTTGTACCTGCTGAAATCGGGAACCGAAACCGCTTTGAGCCTGGCTGGAGTGCTGCATGCCGCCGGAGCGAAAATCCTGAATCCGTACCCGACCGTCGTCGCCATGCGCGACAAGATTATTTCCACCAAGTTATTGCTCGACGCCGGAGTTCCCTTGCCGGAAACCTTTTTCGCCGCCCATTCCGGTTTTTTGGCGGACGCGTTGAAAGACGGCCCGCTGGTCGTCAAACCGTTCTGGGCAGCTTCGCAGGGGCGAGGTGTGCGAATCATCCGTTCCGATGACGAACTGGAAACTCTGACGACCGACGAAGGCCTGTTTTTCGCTCAACGCTTTCACCAACCCGATGGACTGGATCACAAACTGTACGTCATCGGCGAACAAGTTTTCGGAGTCCGCCGCGTCTGGCCTCCGAAAACGCTGGAAGACAAACTCGGCGAACCGTTCGAGGTCAGCGGCGAAATGGAGGAGATTGCGTTGAAATGTGGGCAGGCGTTTGGTGTTGGCTTGTACGGCGTGGATGTGATTACCAGCAACGGCCAGCCGTTTGTTGTGGACATCAACACCTTTCCGGGATTTAAAGGCGTGGCGAACGCAGCGGAGTTGCTGGCAAGATTTATTTTGAGACAGAAAAAATAATGCCAATCAAATTGATACATCACGCAATTGAGGCTTTACCCAACAGTGTTTCGCCGTTTGATGAGGCGATTACTCGTTTAGTGCAAGACGAAGAAGTGCTCATAGCCTGTCCGTATCTAAACTTGGATTACCTTCTTCGCATTTTCAAACTGGGAAAATCGGTCCGTTTATTAACGGATGCGGAAGAATGGCTGGCTTCCCAAAGCAGTGAAGAAAGGCAAAAAATTCAAAGCTTTCTTGAAGATTTTGGTGATTGCGTTCATCACATAAAAGACCTTCATGCCAAGGTCATCATTGCCGGTGAAAGTGCTTTAGTGGGATCTGCCAACTTTACCTTGCGAGGTCTTACCAGCCGTACTGAAATGTCGGTACTCTTTGAGCAAGAGGCACATGTTGAAGAGCTACGAGTTTGGTTTGATGAACTTTGGAAGCAATCTTCAACTGTCACTCTCAGGGAATTAGACAAATACCTTGAAGGGCTGCCACCGGCTGCCAATACAAACATACTGTCTAACAGGCCACGTCTGACTTCTTTACTACCACCAATCAGGTCTCAGCTTGTGCGACTTGATAAACTTGAATTCGACGAGTTGGCTTTCGACGAAGAAAACGCCGATATTCACCAACTCCTTGTCGAGCGTGTCAGACTCTTTCCGAGCCGCGATTGGGCAGATAGTTATTTTGATTTGATGAAAGAGGTATTTGCCGCTATAGGTTTGGATAAAAACGATCCGCGTCTGGTCACATCCATACCAAAGAGCCGAAGTGGTTGGCTACTTCCACTGACCATAAACCAACGATACGTGCTGGCACCCAAGCGCAAAAGAAACGAATTTATTGTCGGGATCATTTTTGGAGCGATGCTTAAGACCGAAGATGAACTGGATTCTCAAACTGCTTATTGGGGAAGATTTGATCCCCTAAAAGGCGAAAGCGAGTTTAGCACTCCATATTATTTGCGCTTCAAAACAGCCGATTCCGCTACTATTCCTGAAGACTTCAAAGCTGGTTGGATACGCTCAATTCTCGAAGAGGTTAATCGCGCGAAGTACTCTTCTTTTCATTACAGGTTTCATCAGCCGCTGGTTTATGAAGCCGCTGTCAATACTTCATATAGGAAGAAATTGCTTGATGAAGCTTTCAAAGCATAGTCACAAGACCACATCATCGAGGTAAATGAATGAAACTGCATTTTATGATTGTCCGCAGAGTCCCGCCGATTCCCAGCCCTGTGCTGGTCGAGTGTTACGAAATCCTGCGCGGGCGCGGATACACCGTCACTGAAGACATTGCCGAAGAAATTCTGCAACGGCCTGACCTGATGAAGATTGACGCCGATTTGTATTTGCTGAAATCGCACACGGAATTGTCGCTGGCTCTGGCCGGTGTGTTGTTTACGCAAGGCGCGAACATGCTGAATCCGTATCAGTCGTGTTCGCTGATCCAGAGCAAGATCATCACGTCGAAGCTGCTGCGGCAAGCCGGAATCCCTGCGCCGGATTCGTGGGTGACGAATGATTTGAGCCTGGCCAAACAACTGCTGGAAAAACATCCGTTGATTATCAAACCTCACATGGGGCATCGCGGAGCGGGCGTTCATTTGTGTCGCACGCCGGAAGATATTGACAAGATTCCGGCTCCGACAACGCCGATGATT
>JAEUQP010001191.1 GCA_016789645.1 Acidobacteriota bacterium
GGTGTGTACAACAGTGCGTCTTTTTCGTTGGGGTTGCGAGCAATGCGGTATTCGCCGGAACCGGTCGGGTCAACGAATTCGATTTCCACGTCGGAGCCGACTCCTTCGATGTAGCGATACCACCAGATTTCAAATGGATAGGTCGAAGTCGAACCGCCGCCTTCCCAGATCGGGCGGTCGTAACTGCCGCCTGACGGGTGCGATTCTTTTTGATGAGGCGGCCCGAACATAATGTAAATGCGTCCGCGGTCGGTTTTCCATCCGGGGATACCGCTGGTGAAATGTTCGTTGGCGTAAGCAATGCGCTGGTAATACTCTTCGCGATATTCGTTGGCGTCGGTGTCGGGGTCAGGATCGCGGCGCAACCAGAACTGTTCAATGAAATTTTCGCGTTCGTCGTCGGTTTTCAGCGAATTGAACGTTTTGCGCTCTTCATCGGTGATGATCCACAACACGTCTTCGTTGACCCATTTCTTGTAAACGCTTTTCAGCTTTTCTTCCGCGGCGCGTTTTTGCTTGTCCTTGTCCTGTTTTTTCTTGTCCTCCTGGGCAAAGACAGACAAGGATGAAACGAGCAACGTGACAATCAAAAACAGCGCGGTGCGACGCGCGGCATTTCTTGTGAACAACCTGTGTAACATAACAACTTATCTCCTCTCGAAGGTGGCCTACTTGTTTGCTTCTTTTTTGAGCGAAATCCGCAGAGTTGGCAAACCAATGAACGGGTAACAGCAAAGTGTTTGCCGGAAATGTTTGCCGTCTTCAACTCTGAGTCAAAGAAACGCCGGATCAAGCTCCAAACATATCACCCGAGTTGGAAGGTTTTTTAAGACGACCGGAGTGTACGCGAGCCGCGTAAATCGCGTCAAGCCAGCGTCTTTGGCGAGTCTGGCAATGAGTTGGCGAGCGTTTCAGGCGCTTGCGGATGCCAAAATTTGACATCCCAAAAACCATCTGTTAGCTTCGCGCCCTTGTTTTTAGCGGTTAGCAAACACCTTTACGGCTATATGGTTCAAGAAGACCGATTGTGGCAGGAAAGCGGGCGTCAATTGTTGCGTGCAGGCGTGTTGATGGCGGTCGTCGGGCTGTCTTTGCTGGTCAGTTCCTGCAAAAGTTTAATCGTCACGAAAGACCGCTCGATTCCCAAACTGATGACTCCGCTCGCGGATGCCAGTTTCCAGGATTTGGTGAAACAGGTGAAGCCGTTTGCCGACCTGCAATCGCTTCGCGCACGCGTAGGCATCGTCTTTCAGGATACGGGACTGGCTGAACGTTGGCCGGAAACCGATTCCAATCTGGTGCTGATGCGACCGGATCGAATCCGGCTGATCATCAACGCGCCCATCGGCAAGATCAAAATTGCCGAAATGGTTTCCGAATCCAGCAAGTTCAAAGTCGCTCTTTATAGACAGTCGCCGAGCTTTTTGATCGGAACCAATGATGCCGATTACAGCATGTGGCGCGAAAAGCTGGGCGAAAAAGCCAACAGCGGATTGGTGGCGGCGCGTCCGTTTCACTTTACCGAAGCGTTGATGATGCGTCCGCTGACGCTGAATGATTCGCGGTTCACCTATTTAATGGAAGAAGCGCTGATCGAAGAACCCGACCCGACGCCAAAAGCGCCGAAAAATGCTCGCGTGCTGCGCAGCTTTTACGTGGTGTCCGAGATCGAACTTGGTGTGCCGGGAATGGGAACCGGGATTTCCCGTGTGACTCGGCGGTTGTGGTTTGATCGTACCAGCGATTTGAAATTCGTACGGCAGCAATTGTTTGATGCCAAAGGCACGTTGACGACCGAAGTCTATTATTCCGACTACAAGAAATTAAGTGAAAGCAGCGCCGATCTCTGGCCGAGCGTGATTCTGGTCAGTCGCCCGCATGACGGATATTCGGCCCGGCTGTTGTTCAATGAGATGAACTTCGAGGTCAACCCTGAACTTCCTGCCACTGCCTTTGTGCTGGAAAATACCGAAAAATTGAAAGAAGTTGATTTGGACAAACCGCCTGTGCCGTAAGTCCGAGCCTGAACCCGTATGGATAATCTGGTCACTTCCAATATTCGCCAACGCCCGACACGCACGCTGCTTAGTGTGGCAGGCGTGGCTTTGGGGGTGGTGCTGATTGTGTTGAATACCGGTTTGGTCGAAGGAATGCTCAATGACCGCATTCGCCGTGAACGCGGCGTCGGCGCGGAAATTCGCTTTGGCCGCAGCGGCGCGATGTTGTCGCCGTCGTCCAGCAACCCTGTGGATGTGCGTTATGGCGACCAGTTGATGAAAATCGAAGGCGTCAAACTGGTCAGCCCTGTGGGCTATTACATTCAAAGTGGCAACAGCGGCTTGGGCATGGAAATTGTCGAAGGCGTCGAATTCGATTCGTACTCGACCATCACAGGAGCCAAAATCGTCGAAGGGCGCGCGCCGCAAACCGATCAGGAAGTGATGATTGACGAATTCAAGGCGCTTCATAACAAGCTGTCGGTCGGCAGTGACATTCAGGTTTTTGGCGAAACCAAGAAAGTCGCGGGAATTTATTCGCCGCAAGTGGGATCAAGAATCAAAATGCCCTTGAGCGCGTTGCAAAGCGCGTTGTCCGCTGACGGCAAATGTTTTGAAATTCTGGTCAAGGTCACGGACCCGGACAAACAGGACGACGTGCGCAAACGGATTCTGGACAAATTGCCGGGCAATGAAGTTTTGCTGACGCGCGACATTGGCGTTGGCGTGGGCCGGGAAATTCCCGGCATCAAAGGCTTTGTGCGCGCGGTGTTGGTGTTGTCGGTGATTGTTAGCGCGCTGGTCATCTTGTTGGCCATGTACACGACGATTACCGAGCGCACACGCGAAATTGGCATTTTGAAATCGCTCGGAGCGTCGAAAGGCTTCATCATTGGCGTCATCGAAAAAGAAGCGTTGACCATCAGCCTGATCGGAGTTCTGGTTGGTTTGGTGATTTCGATGATTGCCGCCTGGGTATTGGAGCGGGCGACGACGCTCCAACTGGAATTCACCTGGTCGTGGATTCTGCGCGCCGGATTGATTGGCCTGGGAGCGGGCGCATTGGGCGCATTGTACCCGGCAATTCGCGCTGCGAACAAAGACGCGGTACAGGCTTTGTCTTACGAATGATTGTTCGCAGTTCGCAGTTCACTGTTCGCAGTTGTTTTAGCCTTGAGCTGGCAATTGCTGATCCTGTGAACTGCCAACTGTGAACTGCGAACTGTTATGGACGCAATTCTGAAAACTGAAAATCTGGTGATGACCTACCGCGTGGGCAAAGTGGACGTAAACGCTCTGCGCGGAGTCAATTTGTCGGTCGGGCGTGGCGAATTCGTTTCAATCATGGGGCCTTCGGGATGCGGCAAATCCACAATGCTGCACATTCTGGGCGGCTTGCTGAAACCGACCTCGGGCAAGGTGATTGTGGACGGCGAAGACATGGCCGACATGACGGATGCGCAACGAACCGACACACGCCGCCGCAAGATCGGATTTGTGTTTCAGCGGTTCAATTTGTTTCCAACGCTGACTGCCGAAGGCAATTTACAGTTGGCCGAGCAAATTCACGGCAAAGGAAAGAAGATTGTGGACGAAGAGACTCGTCGCGAAGTCTTGCGGTTATTACGGCTCGAAAATAAAATGCGACACAAACCGTTAGAGCTTTCCGGTGGGGAACAGCAGCGAGTCGCCATAGCAAGAGCAATCATCAATCGCCCGGCCATCATTTTGGCCGATGAACCGACAGGCAATCTGGATTCGGAAAATTCCGAAATCGTTCTGGAGATGCTGCAAAAGCTCAACCGCGAACTGAACCAGACCATTGTCATGATTACGCACAACCCCGAAGCTGCGGCAGTGGCTGCACGAACGGTTCATATGCGCGACGGAATGATTGTCGGCGAAGAATGATAAAAATCGTCGCAATTGCAGAAAAAATGTGAGATGAAATCGCTATTCGTGGGAATCAAAAACATCATTTTGTGGTCGCACGAACGCGGAACGTGGCAGTACGATGTTCTTTGCGCGCTGATCATTGGCACAATTTTTCTGGTTCCGAGCAAATACTTTGGCGATCGTGACCGTACCAGCGTCCAAACCGTCAAGGCAAATGAGCGACTGATTTCGGCATCGAAGCCGGGCGAAACGGTTCAGGAAGTTTCTGTTACCGAATTGCAGATGTTTTTGGACAAGCTGAACAAATCCGAGTTGATTTTGAATTCGCCGCAGGAGGCCTTATCGCTTTACTTGAGCGACAAACTCAAACAGGATGTGCAAGTCAGCAAATTTGAACCTTTTATCAACCCGCAGACGCGGGTAAACGGCTATAAGGTCTGGATTAAGTAAACAGTCCAGCGGTTGTAACCTGTAAGCCATACGGAGATGGAGAAGTAACGAATGAAAAAAATTATGACATTGACGCTGATTACCGGTTTAGCTCTGGCTCTGGTCGGAGCGCAGTCGGTTCTTGAGGTCAAAGCGTCGCCCCAAATTCTCACTGGCATTCTCAACAAGATGGAGAAT
>JAEUQP010001194.1 GCA_016789645.1 Acidobacteriota bacterium
CTGCGGAACTGAATCTTCGGATTGTGCTTGGCCAGCGTCTTGGTGATCGCGGCGGTCAAAGTGGTCTTGCCATGGTCAACGTGACCAATCGTTCCGACGTTGACGTGTGGCTTACTTCGGTCAAATTTCTCTTTCGCCATAACTACTTATTCCTGTTTTGGGTTGGTGGTCGTGGTGCCCGCGACCAAAAACTGAAGCCCACAACCGGACTTGAACCGGTGACCTCGTCCTTACCAAGGACGCGCTCTACCTACTGAGCTATGTGGGCTTAAACTCAACCGAACTTTTGAGATTGAGTATGAATTGAGAATCAATGGAGCGGGCGACGGGACTCGAACCCGCAACACCTAGCTTGGAAGGCTAGTGCGCTACCATTGCGCTACGCCCGCTCAATTTTTCAAATCTCTGTTGAGACTGCACTATATGCAGGGGGTAGGATTCGAACCTACGTACGGCGTTAGCCGGCCGGGTTTACAGCCCGGTGCCATTAACCACTCGACCACCCCTGCGAAAGACCAACTAAGAGCCGGTGACAGGACTTGAACCTGCGACCCTCTGATTACAAATCAGATGCTCTACCAACTGAGCTACACCGGCGGAAAGATGACTGCAATTTCCTTATGGATATGCTCGGTATCGAAATAGCGAGGCCATCAAAACGCGCATACTAGCAATCACAATTTTATTTTGCAAGGATCACTGTCAATCTAAGTTCTCTAAAGTGAGATTTTTTGTTACGTGCCCAGCAAGAATTTACTTTCTGAGCTTAATCAATCCTTTCAATTCGTTCATGAATTCGGAAACATCCTGAAATTCCAGGTAAACCGAAGCAAATCGGACATACGCGACTTTGTCCAGATCTTTTAAGCGGCGCATGATCATTTCGCCAATTTTCGACGTCTGGCGCTCGCGTTCCGGCGACGCCTGGACATAGGCTTCGACGGCATTGACGATGGCTTCAAGCTTGGCGGTTGAGACAGGCCGTTTTTCGCAAGCCCTCAACAGTCCCGCCATGACCTTGTCACGGCTAAAAGGTTCACGCCGCCCATCTTTTTTGACCACCATATATGGGATTTCGTCAATTCGTTCATAGCTTGTGAAGCGACGTTCGCATTTTAGGCATTCGCGGCGGCGGCGAATGGAATCACCCTCACGCGATTCGCGGGAGTCAACAACTTTATCTTCCAGGTGGCCGCAAAACGGGCACTTCATAAAATGTGTCCTCCAGAATTCACAAACCAAACAAATCAGCAACGCAGGAGCGCTACGATCAAGGCTTCACTTCAGTCAACGCCTGGGACTTGGTTTCGCTGGCAATCATTTCGCGCAACTGATGAAAACTAATATCGTGACGAATTAAATAAAATAATCCCATCACGAATGGCGGCCCGAAGGCAATCAAGTGATACACAATGGCGACACTGGCCGCCAAGTTAGGCTCCGTTCCTAAAAACTCCAGCGCTTTTGCTGCTGCTGCGTGAAATGCTCCGGCCGATCCGCCAGGAGTGGGAACTACTGATCCCACCAAGCCAAATCCCAAAATGAAAATAATTTGTTTGACGGAAAAACTCAGCCTAAAGGCATAAAGCGTCAACCACGTTGCCGATGTGATGAGTCCCCAGACAATCAACGTATAAAAAACTGTCACCAACAATTCTTTCAAATCCAGCAGAATGGATAAGCCGTCTGCCAGATGCTTCACAAAATTCAGAATTGGCTGCACCAGTTTTTTCGGAAGCCGCGTTGAGTGCCGCTCGAACCATGACAAAATTGGTTCAGCTTTCAAGCGAAGCAAGACAAGCACAAAAATCCCACAGATGACCCCAGCTAACAAAACCGAACCGAAGGTTTTGGTACCGCCGACTTTCTGCCACGCTGCAGCCTGGTTGGGCGGAAGCTCAAACAACAGCAAACAAATTGAAAACAATGTGACAACGGTCGCGGTGTCATAAATGCGTTCGATCAAAATCGTCGCGAACGTGGCGCTGGGTTGTAGCTTTTCGCGCAGGCTCAGCACAGTGGGGCGAATGATTTCAGCGGCTCGACCAATGACGAAAAGCCCACCGAAGCCGACTGCTGTTGCCGCAATCAAATTACTTAGGCTAACTTTAGCAATTGGCGCAAGCAAGGCCTGCCAGCGAAGACTGCGAACGATGATCGTCAGGTTGATGAGCACCGCTGCCAACACCAAAGGCCCAAGCCGGGCATTTCGCAGATGCATTCCGACGCTCGTCCAATCCAGGCGACTGAAGAACCAGTAAACCAGCCCAATACCAATAGCCAGAATGAAAATTGCTTTGAACCGTTTTGTCACAGAAAACCACGCCACAAGATATTGTACAGAAACGCCAAGCTACAACAGATTATCCGGCGAAGCAAGATGAAGGACATTCTGTTCGAACGCTTTGAAGTTTGTCATTTCACAGGTAAAGTGGCGACCTTCTTTCGTAACTCTTCATATCGAATCGGATATTGCAATGAAAGTTTTTGTCGTTGGTTCGGGCGGGCGCGAACACGCATTGACGTGGGCGCTCAGCCGCAGCAATCAGGTCAAACAGATTTATTCCGCGACAACTAATGCGGGAATTTTGAAATTGACGACCGCCTCAGAAGTGAATGCTGGTGACATTCGGGCTATCGCCGAGTTTGCCAAACGCGAACAGATGGCTCTGGCTGTGATTGGGCCGGAGCAACCACTTTTGGAAGGATTGAGCGATGCTTTGGAATCGCGCGGAATCGCTGTGTTTGGGCCTTCCCAAGCAGCGGCAAGGCTCGAAGGCAGCAAGGTATTTTCCAAAGAGTTCATGACTCGTCATCATATTCCCACGGCCAGATATGTCGTGGTTGATGACGCTGCCGAAGCATTCAGGGCGCTCGGAGCATTTGGGTATCCGGTCGTTATCAAAGCCGATGGATTGGCCGCTGGCAAAGGAGTGGTGGTTGCTGCCGACGAAGCCGAAGCCAGGCAAGCTGTGCAGGATTGGCTGGTTGACCGCAAATTGGGCGAAGCAGGGAACCGGTTGGTAATCGAAGAGTGCCTGGTTGGACGCGAATTGTCGTATCTGGTTTTCAGCGACGGAAAAGATTTTGCTGCAATGCCTGTGGCACAGGAT
This sequence comes from Acidobacteriota bacterium, assembly GCA_016789645.1. Lineage (GTDB taxonomy): Bacteria > Acidobacteriota > Blastocatellia > RBC074 > RBC074 > RBC074. Next base: position 3,114 of record JAEUQP010001194.1, read on the forward strand.
CACAAACGAGCGTTCGACGGTGATCGCGGCCCGAACACAGGCGGAATGGGAGCCTTTTCCACGCCTGGGTTGATTGATTCTGAACTGGAAGCGCGAATCGTGAAAGAAATCGTTGCGCCTTCGCTCGAAGCCACACGAGCCGATGGATTTCCGTTTCGTGGAGTATTGTATTGCGGATTGATGCTGACCTCGCATGGACCGAAAACACTGGAATACAACGTTCGATTTGGTGATCCTGAAACGCAGGCAATTTTGCGCAGGCTCGAAAGCGACTTTGCCGAATTAGCGTTGGCCGTTGCGCGGGGCGAACTAGCGCGTTGCAAACCGGTCTGGAGCGACGAAACTTCGACATGCGTGGTAATGGCATCGGCAGGGTATCCAGGGATTTATGAAACCGGCAAGGTCATTCATGGTCTGGAAGCTGCCGAGCAAATCGAAAGTGTCGCTGTATTTCATGCTGGAACCAAAGAGAACTCTTCGGGCGAAGTTGTGACTGCTGGTGGGCGCGTGCTTGGCGTGACGGCGAGAGCGGAAAATTTGGCTGAAGCAACGAAGAGAGCTTACACAGCAGTCGAGAAAATCTCGTTTGAAGGAATGCAATTTCGAAGAGATATTGGATTGCGGAACGCAGAGTGAAACTACGTTCCGCAATCTTTGAAATCCGCAGCCTGATTATTGACCGCAGCGTCCATTGACCAGAGCCCAGATGTCCGCCAGCAGGAACATATCGGCGTGCCGGTTTTGTTTAATGGCCAGAACCGATTGCGTATTCAGCGTGTCAAGTAATGAGCTTGGAGCCAAGGTGACTCCATTACTCAGCGTGACGGGCGCAAACGAAACGCCTGAGCAGGAAAGGGGACTCCAGAATACGTTGAAGACCACAGGCGACCCGCTGCCACCATTGGCGGCCAGACTCAGTTGAGCCGTGACGTATTCCTTGTTAATTCGTTGCATCGCGCTTGAACCACCCTGCAAGGCTTGTCGAACGGCAGGCAGGTTTTGCTGAATGCCGACCGGATTATTGGCATTGATGCCCGAAATCAGCACGGTTCCTCCCGGCAAATACCGCGAATTGTTGATCCAGTGCTGAGTCGTACGCCAACAAATGGTGTCGCACTTGGTGCTGGTGCATTTTTCGCCGAAGTTGTATTCGGTGCAATTGGCTTTTTCCACAATCACGATGTTGGTGATGATGTCGTCGCCAGCAACTCCGCCACAAGTTCCTTCCTTGTCTTTCCCGTCTGCCATGATGCTGCTGTCAGTAGGCTGAATTTCCTTTACCTGATAAGTGCCCGGTCTGACCGTGAAGGAATAAAATCCATTGGCATTCGTTTTGGTTGATGCGCCAACAGGCATTCCGGCAGAGTTAAGCAGCAGGATTTCCACGTTGGGTAAACCGGCTTCGCCTGCTTCCCGGATGCCGTTGTCGTTGCTGTCGCAATACACATAACCCGAAAGGTTGGCCGTTTGTTCAGGCGGAGGCGGAAGCACGTTGCAAGGCCAGCAAACGAATTCGCACACTCTGCCGGTCGGATACCAGCCGAACTGGCCGGTGTGTAATCCCATGCCCATGCTGGTGAAAGGATCGTTACCCCGTTCCATACGTTTCACATTGACGTTGTTCAGCACAACGGAAACTTTGCCGATGCCTCCCGAACGTTTGATATCAACGGCGAACTGGAAACAACCGCTGAATGCTTTTGATGACGTGGAAAGAATGAAGGTCAGCGGATACGTTTTATACCCGGCGTTGCCAGCCCACAGGAGAAATTGAGCATTGTGGCCGACTCCCTGAGTAGACATGCCATTCGAGTGCATTTTCACGTCGGGATGCAACTGCGTGAGCTTGGCTGCGCCGCCGGTAATCGTGAACATCGCCAATTGTTGAGCGACGGTTTTATCCGGATTCAACAATTTGAGTGTCACCATGTCGCCTTCAGTAAAGCCGTCACTGGCGAGTTCCAGTTCGGCATCCCACAAACTATCCGAACAGGAAACACCTTGCACGGTGGAGTTGGGAACGGAGTAAGAAAAGCCTTCGACTTTCGGAGAATTGTTGCCCACCGTTCGGCCAAACGTTTGTGGCCCGACCGTAAACACAGACGCTTGATCAGAGTCGAGCGTCAAAATCATCGGGTCTGGCAAGGCAAACACATCGCTTTCGCTGGGCGGCCCAAACGTCGTTCCATTGACGAGTTGCGGAATGCGGACTTGTTTGGGCGACGGATTCGGGAAGAAATAACTGCCAAGATTGATCACATCGTTAAACGCGACCGTGTACAGGCAAGTATTTGATCCGGGCGCGACCTGGTTTTGGCCGGGAAAAGCCATTGCCTGAGCCAGCCGAATCTTTGCCCCACCAATGGTCACGGAACCATTGATTCCCCCAAGTGATGGAGAAAAGCTCGTCACAATTCCGCAAATTTGCGGAATGTTTTGGCCGGCAGTTGGTTCGCCATCTTGCCGTGCGATTCGCCCGCTATCGTCAAAACAGAAGCTGAAGCATTGATCCGTACCGACCACAACGCCTCTCACAAATGCGCCGGGCGCAATGACGTAATTTATTCCGCCAATTCTGATTGAACCTGCTGCATTTCCAACTGCGGGAACGTAGCCGGAAACTACGCCGCAAATTCGCGCTCCATTAGGAGGCGGCGCAAAGGCCGAAACCGTTTTGGTAATCAGTTGATCTACCATCGAGATAAGTCCTGAAGCGGACAATGACAGCGCGACAAAACAGCACACGAACAGTGCGAATTTGGTTGGTCTTCTCATGTTAAGTCCTCCGAAAAGAAACCAGGTGTAAACATGCGTTCGACGAACAGCCTTCCGCAATGTTCACGGATCAATATATTGAGAAAAAAAGGCTCTTCAGGGCTTGCGCGAAGAAGGGCGAACGGCTGAAGGCGCTGTGCCCCAGTGAATTTATTCAGCGCCTGTTTCTTGTTGCGAAATCAAACCCAACGGCGAAAGTGTGAGGCTTCGCCGTTGGGTTGGTTAATGGTGAATAGGACTGGCTGTTGCTGATTAGCAACGTCCATTGAGCAATGCGAGGATCTGTGCCAACGCAACCATGTCTTGCGTGCGGTTTTCCTTGATCGCCAGAACGCTTTGCATAAACAACGTGTCAAGCAAGGAATCGCGATTCAACGTGACTCCGTTCGACAACGTTACTTGCGTGAAGTTCAGGCCGGAACAACGCAGCGGACTCCAGAAAACGTTGAACACAACCGGCGAACCCGTTCCGCCATGAGCCGCAAAGCTCATTTGCAGTGCAACAAATTCCTTGTTGAGTTGTTGCAGCGGGCCTGAACCGCCTTGCAGCACCTGACGGATCAAGGCTTCGTTGCGCTTGATGCTGATCGCATTGTTGAAGTTCACGCCGCCGACCAGGATTGCTCCATTTGGCCAACGGTTGAACGAAGTTTGCAGCCAGTCAAATGGGCTACGGAAACAAATGGTGTCGCACTTGAACGGCATCGGCGGCGGCGTCGGCGTCGGCGTCGGCGAAGGTGTCGGCGTCGGCGAAGGCGTCGGTGTTGGCGATGGAGTTGGCGTCGGCGACGGAGTTGGCGTCGGCGTCACCGAAGGCGTCGGAGTCGGCGTGGGAGTCGGTTGCAGGAAGCAACCATCGCAGATCACTCCACAAATCGGGCCGCTTGGATAAAGCCCAATTCCACCGGTTGTGACGCCTGAACCTTCGACTTCGTCTCCCATACGTTTGACGATGACATAATCAATCGCCACGCTGGTCATTCCCTGACCGCCCACTCGTTTGATGTCCACACCCAATTGGAAGCATCCATTGAGCGGCGACGACGGATCCATCGAAAAGATCATGGTGATCGGCGGCGTCCGCAACCCGGCTGATCCGGCGGGGATCATCAAGGGGATGAACTGGCCGACGCTGTACGGGCCATTGTTATTGACCAACAGGCTGATTCGCGGGTGAATCTGGTTGATGACGATGCCGCCATTTTGAACCGTAAACATCCCGAGAACTTGCTGGTAGGTTCCATTCGGATTTTGGGTGAACAACGTCACCATATCACCTTCCGTCGCGCCTTTTGAGCCGATGGCGAAAAAGATGTCCCAGAAGCTGTCCGTACAGGAAACCGCGCGCACCGTAGTGTTCGGCGTCATCGCCATAATTCCCTGTGGAGTTGTTCCATTGATGGTGGGACGGAATCCGAAATTGGCCGGGTTGGCGGTAAATGCTGCAACGCCTGCAGAATTTGACGACGACACCAGGAAGCTCAGCGGACGCGGCAACAGGAAATTGTCGTCTTCACCATTGACCGTCCCGTGAACCGCAACGGGCGTCGAAAACTGCGAACAGGCGGAATCGCCGATGCCGAACACAGAACCGGGAGCGACCTGTCCATTGCTCAACACCAGAGGCGCAATACAAACATTCGATCCGATGGCGATGCTGCTTTGTCCGGGCAGAGCAATTCCCTGAACGATTGGTAAAGTCACGCTGCCCAGTGTGATCGAACCTTGTACTCCACCCAGCGGAGCTTTGAATTGCGTAACAACGCCGCAAACTTTGGTTTCATTGGCTGCATTGTTGCCCACCGAACTCGGCGCAACTAATCGTCCGTTGATGTCCAGAATTCCGGCCATGCACTGACTTGTTCCGACATTGACCGTCCCAAGACTGACGCCCGGTGCAATCGTAAAGCTCATTCCGCCAATCGTCAGCGAGCCGGTCGAATTTGCCGTCGCAGCCACATGGCTGGTGACAGGGCCGCAAGCGAATATTGGCGATGTGATGTTGACGACAATCGCGCTACCGTGGGTGACCTGGCCACCTCCGGTCAAAATCGCAGTCAAACACATGTTCGATCCGACATTGATGTCATTCTGGCCTTTAAGCGTGACATTTGGCGCAATGACGTAATTGGACGCGCCGATGGAAATTGCTCCGGGAAGCCCCGGCGTCGAGGCCTTGAAGCTGTTCACGCCGCCGCACACCGTGACGACGTTTCCACCGACCGCGCTCGGCGGAATGATCTGGTTGGAATTGTTGAACACGGCATCAATACAAATATTGACTCCGGCGGCGATGACGGCTTGGCCGGCAATGGTCGTGCCCGGTGCAATTGTATAAGTGGTTCCGCTCAAATTGAGTGAGCCTGCCGTCGTAACAGTGGCAGGATTAAATGATTGCACAAATCCACAAATTGCTGCTGACGTTTCAGCCGATGCAGGCGCTGGTTTCCACCTGGCGATCGCTATCAGGCAAAGCGTCAGACAAAGTGTGAGTATCGTAGTTTTCATTCGCATAGAACTGTCTCCTTGAAGAAGGTCGGGAGGAAGATCAGTACAGTTGATCATATCCTCGTGAGGTTCGTGTGCCTGCTATCCGATTCCATCTTCGGAAAAACGCAGATGATTCAGTTTTGAAATAAGTCATTCCAATCGCCAACGTCGCTTTCAAACTCCATGAGGTAGCCATTGAAAGGAGGTGGCGTTTGATGAGGGTTATTGGATTGGCCGGTCACTGCAACAGAGAGTAGATGCCAACGCACTCACTACCCAGCAAACCGAACCCTTGAACAGATAAATTGTCAACAATTGTGGGCCGTAGCGAAGTCGAAAGTTCACGACTCTGTTGGGCACGCCCGGATGCTTGAAGAGAGCATCTACGGCTAAAAAGTGATCAAACCCAGTGATTGGTTATTTTGATTTCGTCGGATGACGTTCGTAATCGAGCGCGTCTCAGACGCCTGTAACCGGATAGAGGTTGGCCAAAGAATTTAAGATTGAGTCTTTTCACCGAACTTAAATTCTTCGCACTACAGGCTTATCAAAACATCAATGACCGGTTGCCATCTGGCGGGGCGTTGAAAAGGGATTTTGAGGGAAAGTCACAGCAGGCTCATGACGGCTTGCCCTCCGTTAATCCATTGACTTAACAGATGAAACAACAACGCCAAAACCAGCCCGTAAGACTTGAGTTTGGATGAATTACCTAGGGAATTGAGGCGATTGTGAGGAACTCATCCGAAAACGGAGTGTACGCATTTTGACAGCAGTCGTCCATAGGTTTTATGGCCAAGTGAGCAAATTTAATCTTTGATTATCAGTCACTTGGCCATTTTGCAGGCTTCATTTTGCTTTGCGCAGTTGTTGGGAAACGCGCTCTACATCGGCCATCAGCCTGACTGTATTCAGCCCCAGAATCTTTTTGATGTCAGATTCCTTGTAGCCTTTTCTTAGCAAGGCATCGGTGATCTGAGGGAGTTTTGTGCAGTCTTCCATGCCTAACGGCATCGAACCGCCATCGAAATCTGAGCCGAGTCCGACGTGGTTGACGCCGACCAGTTTCACTGCGTGGTCAATGTGTTCGACGATCCGTTCCCAACTTGCTTTGGGCGGAGCACCGAATTGTGCCGCCAATTCTTCGCGGATTTTCGGCATCACGACTTCGCGCGGTTCGTTTTGATATTTCTGCATCAATTCTCGCCGTGCCGCCAAGGTTTTCTGTGTATAAGCAAACAAGTCTGGATCAATGAAGCTGTCAAGATAGTTGATCTGAATCACGCCGCCTTTGGCCGCCAAAGCTTTAATCATTTCGTCGGTCATATTGCGTGAATGGCTGCTGATCGCTCGGCAGGAAGAATGCGACGCGATCAGCGGTGCTTTGCTGACTTCCAAAGCATCCCAAAACGTTTTGTCAGAGACATGCGAAATGTCGACCATTACACCTAGCCGGTTCAACTCGCGCACCACATCTTTGCCAAAGTCAGTCAAGCCATTATGTTTGGGTTGGTCGCCGGATGAATCTGCCCAGTCGGTGTTAACGGAATGCGTCAAGGTCAAATAGCGCACGCCAAGTTCGGCGTACATTCTCAATACCGGCAGACTGTTATTAATCATGTGCCCGCCTTCCATCCCCATCAACGCAGCGATTTTGCCTTGCCTATGGGCCAGTCGAACATCCGCCGCTGTACGACAGAGCATGACTTTATCGGGCATGTCACCGGCAAGTTTATGAACTGCTGCAATTCGTTGCAGGGCGTCGTTGACGGCTTTGGGGCCGGTTATTGTGCCAGGCATGTAAATCGAAAAGAACAATCCATTCAATCCGCCTTCTTTCATTCGCGGCAGATCAATGTGACCGGTCGTGTGACGTTCCTCGAATTTCCAGTCACTTTGCAGCTTGGGGGTCACATCAATGTGAGTGTCCAGCACCAGTGAAGAAAAATGTGTTTTCTTGGCCCGTGCTGAGACGGCATCATTAGGAGTTGCTGCAGTGTTCGTGGTTTTCGGCGCATTTTGAGCGAGCGATAGCACGCTGCCCAGAAGCGTGAATGTCACAAGCAGGAACAACGCAAAAATTCGTTTCATAAGAAAAAATCTCCGAGCGTGAAGTAGGGAATTGAAATCAACAAACTACGATCAGCATTTCACTCGATGAGAACTAATCTGGCAAGCCAATGCTGGCTTCATCGCAACATTTTGACGCCGATTGTTTTCGTTGTTTGTCATCACGTGTCACCAGTTGGCGACGTTCTGGCAATTGGCTGCAAACTAAAGAGCCGTAAAGATTAATCTGCACTGCTGGGAACAATAATCTGTTGACAGGCATGTACGCCTCGCTTAGACTGTCGCACGAGTGATCGGCTCACCTCACCGAGTGAGCAGCAACGGAGCGAATTGAAAAAATTCACTCTCGCCTCATCTGACACAGTGCCATCCCCGTCAAGCAGTGTCTTTTCATAAAGCTGCTTCTCATCGAGTCGGCCTTGCGCGGTACCCCGTTATCAAGCCGCAATTTAATATTCAAGCAGGCGAACTAAATACACGGTTCCAACATCACTGGTCCTGTCTTGAGCAATCAACACGAACCCAATCAACGTTTGAAAATTCATCGTGACTGGCCTGCTCGCCTGATTCAGGCGCACGAACGCCCACAGGTTGTCATTGGTGCCCTCCACATAAATCTATTCATTGGCTTTCCCTGATCCCCGAAAATCAGCTAAGCCGCTCAACTTGGCACAATAGTTGATAGCCAATTGTTGAACACAATTGCAATAACCTTAAGGAGTATGTACACAATGCGAACCTCACGCTGTTTCACCTTGATATTCACCACTCTGGCTGCACTCTTGATGCTGGCCGTCAGTTCCCTTGCTGCGGATCCTGGCGTCTTGTTTCCCGTGGATGGTGTTGTGAGTGATCAAAAGGCCGGCTCGGTTTTGATCTACAACGTCTACACTTCAAGCGCGACCAGCCCTGCAACGGAAAACACTCGTATCAATATCACCAATGCATCGGACACGCGCGCAGTCGCTGTTCACCTCTTCTTCATTGATGGGGCTTCGTGCAGCCCGGCAGACAGTGTTATGTGTTTGACCGCTCGTCAAACGGTCAGTTTCAAAGCTTCGGATTTCGATCCGGGCACAATGGGCTATCTGGTCGTCGTGGCAATTGACAACAATGGTTGTCCGGTCGTTCATAACGCACTGATTGGTGATGAATACGTCAAATTCTCGACGGGGCACGAAGCCAATCTGCAAGCTGTTGCCGCTGCCGCAAGCACGGTTCCTGTCTGCGATGCCACCACAACGGACACTACGTTGAGTTTCAATGGCATTCAGTATGACCAATTGCCGCAGACGGTGGCGATTGACAACATCACCAGCCGCGTTGACGGCAACGACACGATGCTGGTGTTGATCAATCCTTCGGGCAACATGGGCATCGGCGCTAATTCCATCGGATCCATCGCCGGCATCATGTACAACGACGCTGAAAATGCTTACAGCTTCACGTTCAGCAGCAGCCAATGCCAGGTGAAATTCAGCATCACGAATACCATTCCGCGTACGGCGCCGCGCTTTACGACGGTGGTTCCCAGTGGTCGAACCGGGTGGCTGAAATTCTTCAACTACTCCGGCGCGCCGTTGCTGGGATCGGTCATCAATTTCAACCCGGCG
>JAEUQP010000004.1 GCA_016789645.1 Acidobacteriota bacterium
GCGCGGCGGTGGCAGTTTGACCGCGCTGCCTGTGATTGAAACCCAGGCGGGCGACATTTCGGCGTACATTCCGACCAACGTGATTTCGATCACCGACGGGCAAATCTTTTTGGAATCCGATTTGTTCAACTCGGGCATTCGCCCGGCCATCAACGTCGGTAACTCTGTCAGCCGCGTGGGCGGAAACGCTCAGGTCAAGGCGATGAAACAGGTTGCCGGTACGTTGCGTCTGGAACTGGCGCAGTTCCGTGAATTGGCGGCGTTCGCGCAGTTCGGTTCCGACCTGGACGCGGCGACGCAGCGTCAATTGGCGCGCGGTCAACGGTTGACTGAAATCCTGAAACAGCCGCAATACGTTCCGATGGATGTCGAAAAACAGGTGGCGATTATCTGGGCGGCTTCCAATGGTTACGTGGATGACGTGCCGGTTGAAAAAATACGCGACTTTGAATCCGAGTTGGTCAAGTTTTTGGAAACGGGCGGCACGGCGGCATTGACAGCGTTGCGCGAAAATTCCAAAGCGGGCATCAACGACGAGGTCAAGGGCAAGCTGAAAGCGACGCTCGACGAATTCAAACAACGCTACAACGCGCAGGCCAAAGCCGCGAAAGCGTAACGGCCAAAGACAGAGGACATTATGCCTAGTGTGCAGGATTTACGGCGGCGAGTTCGCGCCGTTAAAAATATGCGGCAGATCACCAAAGCCATGAAAATGGTTTCGGCTGCCCGTTTGCGCAAAGCGACTGAGCGTGTGACTGCGGCGCGTCCCTACACGAACAAGATGTTGCAAATTCTGGGAGACGCCGCGCGCCGTTCACCGGATTATCGCGATCCGTTGCTGGTCGGCCACGAACGCCAGGAAGGCCACAAGGAACGTGTGGTGCTGGCGCTGGTCACCGCCGATAAAGGGTTGTGTGGCGGGTTCAATACCAACCTGATCAAAGCTGCCCAGGAGTTTTTGCGCCAGAACAGCGAAAAAGATGTTGAACTGGTGTTGATCGGTCGCAAAGGGTGCGATTATTTTCGTCGTCGCCCGGTCACGATTCGGCGTGAGCACATTGGCATTACCGGTTCGGGGAAAGTCAGTGTGACCGATGTGGTGGAAATCGGTCAGGCGCTGGTTGCTGATTTCCGCACTGAAGAAAAACCGGTAGACCGCATTTATCTGCTGTACAACGAATTCAAATCGGCGTTGTCGCAACGTCCGGTGGTTGAACAACTGCTGCCGATTGGCCGCGACGAAGTCGAAGCCGGTCAGACGGATGTTTTGACTGATTACCTGTATGAACAGCCACCGCAGGTGATTTACAGCGAATTGTTGCCGAAATTGATCGAAAACCAGATTTATCACGCGTTGCTGGAATCTGTGGCTTCGGAACTCGGCGCGCGTATGACCGCGATGGATTCGGCGTCGAAGAACGCTTCGGAGGTGATTGATAAACTGACGCTGGTGATGAACCGCGTGCGTCAGGCGAAAATCACGCGTGAGATCATCGAAGTCGTCAGCGGCGCGGAAGCTCTGTAATTCTTGATTTTGGGTTTTTGGTTCTGAATTTAAGGAAGTCGTAGTAATGAGCAGAATCAAAACAGAAAATCCAAAATCCGAAATCCAACGCTCAAAATTATTCTATTGGCTGCCACCACTGGCTTGGATGGCAGCCATTTTCTATTTCTCGACGGATTCGTTTTCCGGTGAAAATACCGGCTCGCTGTTGTACGACATCTTTCATTTCGTCTTTCCCAGCCTGACGTACGAACAGTTTCGTCCGATTCACTTCGTCATTCGCAAAGCGGCGCACTTTACCGAATACGGATTGTTGGCCTTGTTGTTGTTCCGGGCGTTTCGATCCGGGAATGCCGTTCGCTGGCAGTGGCGTTGGGCGGTTGGGGCGTGGTTGCTGGTTGTGATTTACGCGCTGACGGACGAATATCATCAAACGTTTGTGGCTTCGCGAACGGGCACGATCAATGACAGCGTGATTGATATTTTGGGCGGAACGACGGCGTTGGTGGTGTTGTGGCTGATGCGGCGAGAAAAGAATGACGGTTAATCGTCACCGTGCTCAATGCGTATGGTTTGTACCGGCGACGTTACGATGCGCTGCCCGCCGGAATAAAATTCGATCCGGAATCCAATTCCCAGCCAGCCCATTTTCAACATGCATCCGCCAAAGGTGGAGCCACTGACGGTGGCTTCGATGGGTTCGGAAAAATACCGTCCGCCTTGCACCAGGGCTTTGCCGGTTTCGGGTTCCAGAATGAAGATGTAATAGTTGGTGTTGAGTGTGCGGGCGCAGACCGTGTCGAAAGGCGCAAGCGAACGCAGGACGACTCCTTCCAACGAGGAACTCAATTCGGTAAAACCGTCCAGCGAACAATAGCGCGGGATACGATGCACGCACACCTCCTAAAATCAGAATCAAAACGATCCGAAGCAATCATTTCAGCTTCGACGTTTCATTAAGCAGCGGCAACCGTTGGAGTTGCCCGCAAACCTGCGGCAGTTGTACTCCACTCTTCCAAGCCGGTCAAGCTATGGAAACTCTCCACACTGGTCGCCGAAAGAATCCTTTCGACTTAAAGCAGTACGTCCGAATTGTTGATCGGGATTGCTCGGAGAAAACCAAGTGTGGAGAGTTTATGGGGTGAGGAGAAAAATCGTAGACGGCAACGAAAAGGCCGATTGCTCACTGGGTACAATCGGCCTTTTTCGTGCCAAAGAGCAAGTCGAGAGGTAGCAGCGGGGGTTGTTAATACCGGCATCGGACCGCCACATCCTTACCCAACACCAGCAGATCATGCTGGCACAGGAAACAAACGCAGAATGCGGGCTTTCTTCCAGTGATTTGAGGAAAATTCTTCAGAAAAAAATCGGGCGCTGTAAATTCTTCTTCTTGAATCGTTTATTTGCTCAGGCATTCTCTCGCCTGTGGCGACGAAACTCGGTAGAATGCGGCGCAGTCTGCTTCAGTAATCAAAATCATTGACGTTCAAGGTTCAACTTTGTATGAGCAATTCGCCGACTTTTCGCCGACTGACCGCTTTCGTGCTGGCAGTCTTCGTTTTCTCAACTCCGGGCATGACCATGGCGGACAATGCGTTCCAAAAAACGTTGACCAGCGTTTCGCGCAACCTTCATCTCGATACCTGGCAGATTTCCAGCCGCGAACTGGATTTGAAAACCAAAGCGGCGTGGTCGGTTAAAAAGCTGACCTTGCACGGCGGCAAACAGGAAGGCGTGGATGTGATTGTCGTTAACAACGGCAAGCTGGAATTCACCGTCATTCCGACGCGCGGCATGAGCGTGCTGGAAGTCAAACTTGGTGACGTTCGATTAGGTTGGAATTCCCCGGTCAAGGAAGTCGTGCATCCGCAATTCATCAATTTGCAAAGCCGAGGCGGTTTGGGCTGGCTGGAAGGCTTCAACGAATGGATGGTGCGCTGCGGGTTGGAATGGGCCGGGCATCCGGGCAAAGACAAATTCATCAACAACACCGGCGACGAAGCCGAAATGGATTTAACGCTGCACGGCAAGATCGGAAACATTCCGGCTTCGGAAGTCGAAGTGGTGATTGACCGCGCGCCGACGCCGCGCATACGCATTCGTGGCCGTGTGGACGAACGCATGTTTTACGGCCCGAAGCTGCAACTGTGGACGGAAATTTCCACCGAACCTGGAGCAAGCACCTTTCGCATCGAAGACGAAGTGACGAACTTCAGCGTGTACGAGCAGGAATTTCAGGTGATTTATCACGCCAATTACAGTTCTTCGCTGCTTGAAGGCGGCAGCCGATTCCTTGCCGCCGCCAAAGAAGTTCGCCCGTTCAATGCTCACGCGGCGAAAAGTTTGAACAGTTACAACGAATACGTCGCGCCGACCAAAGGCTTTATCGAGCAGGTTTACGGCATCATTCCGTTTGCTGACGAGAAGAACCACACAACCGTCATGTTGCACAATGCGGCTGGCGACAAAGCCGTTTCGATGAATTATTCAGTGGAGCAACTGCCGTATTTCACGCTATGGAAAAATACGACGGCGGTTGAAGAAGGCTACGTCACAGGTTTGGAGCCGGGCACAGGCTTTCCCGCCAATCGCAGCATCGAACGCCAAGCCGGTCGCGTGCCGAAGCTGAAGCCGAACGAAACGCGCAAGTTCGCCATCGAGTTTGGCATTCACATCGGCAAACAAACCGTCGAACAAATGGCGGCA
>JAEUQP010000065.1 GCA_016789645.1 Acidobacteriota bacterium
CGGAACCATCGGCGGTCCGGTGAAGCTTCCCGGCTTGTACGACGGCAAAGACCGCACCTTCTTTTTCGGTTCGTATCAAAATCAGCGTCAAGCGTCGAACACCGTCACCAGCGTGCTGGTTCCTACGGCAGCCGGACGCGCGACGTTGCGCCAATTGTTTTCGCAAGGCGTCAATCCGCGCGTGGATTCGTTGCTGGCGGTCACCGAAGGAACGGTCGGCGTTGCCAATCTGACGAATATCGCGCTGGGCAATAATCGCCCGGATGTGCAATTCGGACAGGCGGTGACGACCTTTGCGCAAAGTTATGTCGAGCCGCAGTACCAGGTGCGCATTGACCACAAGATCAGTGACAAATCGCAATTTTCGTCGCGTTATTTGTTTGCCGATCAAAATGCGCCTGTTGGCGGCGCAACGCTTGGTTTGCCCGGGTTCACCACCAGCCAGGCCAATCGTTTCCAGAACTTTCTGCTCAGCGAAACGCATGTCTTTTCGCCGACTGTGACCAACGAATTGCGGCTGTCGTACAACCGCATTGCGCTGGCACTTCCTTTTGATCCGCCGAACGCGCTGGCACAAACCCTGCCCAGCATCACCATCGCAGGCATCACCAACGCCCAAGGCATCGGCTGGAACTACGGCATTCAAACCAACCTGCCGCAAGGTCGCATTGCCAACAACTACGTCATTCAAGACACGATGACGTACATCAAATCCAATCACACGTTCCGCTTTGGCTTTGACTTGCTGCAACAACGTTCGCGGCAGTTTGCGCCGATCAACGAACGCGGTTCGCTGACGTACAACGCGGGCGGCGGATTCACCGGACTGGCTAATTTTGTGGATGATTTCGGCGGAGCAGGTCCGGGTACCGGCAGCGCCAACCGCGATTTCGGCAGTCCGCGCTATTACCCGGAACTGTTCCGGCAAGCGTATTTCTTCCAGGATCGCTGGCGCGTGAACGACGCACTGACGCTGACGCTCGGCGTGCGGTATGAAAACTTCGGCAATCCGATCAACTCCGTTCGTACGGCGGCGTTCACAGGATTGTTCAATGTTGACCCGGTGACGTTGCAAGGGCCGTATTCACAGCCCAGCAAGGTTGCCAACGACAACAATAATTGGGCGCCGACGATTGGCATTGCCTATTCGCCTTCGTTCACAAGTGGCGTGCTGGGAGCGCTGTTCGGCGACAAGAAGAGCGTTATCCGCAGCGGCTATCAGATGGGCTACGATTCGTTCTTCAATAACATCGCGTCGAATGCGGCGACTTCCGCGCCGAATGTGGTGGCGACACAGACGATTTCTTCCGTGACGACGGCCAACCCCCGCGGGTTGGCAAACCTGTCCAATTCGCTGCCGACGGCGGCGCGTCCGTTGTCACCCTTTGATGCGCAAACGCTGGCCGATCCGAATCTGGTCAATCCGTACTATCAACGCTGGTCGCTGGGAATTCAGCGCGAATTGCCCGGCAAATTGATGGTGGATGCTTCGTATGTCGGATCGAAAGGCACGAAGCTGTATATGAATGAAGATCGCAATCCGCTGGTTCCGGCGAATCTGCGCGTCACACCAGCCGGTTACACGGGCACGACCAGCGGGCGATTGGACAATCTGCAAGGCGGGCGAAACATTCGCTCAAACAGCGGCGGTTCCAATTACCATGCCGGTCAATTGTCCGTGTCGCGCCGGTTCAACGGTGGGCTGGCGCTGACGGGCGGTTACACCTGGTCGAAGCTGATTGACAACAATAGCGAAATCTTTGCTTCTACCGGATTGAACAATGGTTCGCTTTCGATCACGCCGCACATTCTGGGCGGCGAACGCAACGAACGCGCTGTGTCGTTGTTCGATCGCACGCATCGCGCAGTGTTCACCTACGTGTACGAACTTCCGTTCATGCGTGATCAAAAAGGTGTGCTCGGCCAGATTGTCGGCGGATGGCAGTTGTCGGGCATTACGACGTTTGAAACCGGCGTGCCCTTTACCGTCAGCAACGGCGTGGATGCCAACGGCGTAGGCGGCAACAACGACCGACCGGATTTGAATCCGCTGGGGCAGAAGGGCGTGCGCGCCATTCCCAGCGCTACCAGTCCGACCGGATACGTCAATCCGGATGCGAACAACGCGCCGATTGATCCGAAAACCGCGCGCTATATCGGCGTGGCTGCGGGCAGCAACCGCAACGGAACTGCCGGTCGCAACACCGAACGCACTCGCGGATTGAACAACTTTGATTTCACGGTGCAGAAACAGTTTCGGCTGACCGAAGGCACGAGCCTGCAATTCCGCACGGAGTTCTTCAATGTGTTCAATCATCCGCAATACGGCACGTTCAGCATCAGCCCGTTTTCTCCGGCAACGGCTGGGCCGTCGGCCAACGTGTTCAACACGGCGTCGGGGCAATTT